>JBEBGB010000924.1:0-2033 GCA_040081675.1 Vicinamibacterales bacterium | reverse complement strand
CGCGATCGTGCGCAAGCCGGCATTCGCAAGCGTCATGGCAAGGCTGTCGAAGGTGTCACTCGAAAGTGGCCAGCCGTGCAGCATCACCACCGGCCGACCCGTGCCCCAATCTTTGACGTACAGCTCGGTCCCATCGTTCGCGGTCACGTAGCGCATGGCTTCCCCTTACATCTGAGTAAGACGATCATTGACGATCGTCGATTTCGATCCGTGGAGGTTCAGCGCAGCAATCAGGCCGTAACCTCTTCATTTGCACCAAGCTGCAAATGTTGATCCGAGCTGCGAGTGGATATCATTCACGTCTCGGTTACCCATCTGTGCTCTCGATGTGCCCATGTTGAGCGGCGTATGAATTCGCAGCTCTGCAAGTGGAGAACCGCTGGGGCGGCGTTCGGCCTTCCGGCATTTGCGTTGCAAGCATCAGATGAGAGGCGCTGTGAGAACCGTCGATGAGAAAGACACGACACAAATGAGAACGACGGTGGCTTCTCCGGCTATCTCGTGCGGGACTTGGGCCCCCGACCTTCGTGTGTCAACGGCCGCACGGTCAACAAAGTAGGTCGATCAAAGGAGTCAATCATGTTGCACTACGCCCTCGTGTTCCTGGTTCTCGCGATCATTGCTGGTGCGCTTGGCGCCTCTGGTGTCGCTGCGATGGCCATGAATTTCGCGTACATCCTCTTCGTGGTGGCGCTCGTGCTCTTCGTGGTTCATCTTGCCACCGGCCGACGCACACTGGCACCGTAGTCCCGGCTAGATTGGTCGAGGGGCGGCGACGTCGAACGTGACCGTCGTCCGTCACTCGGCCATCGGATCGCATCGCATCGGCGGGGCGGACCGCACCGGCGCCACCGAGGTCCGCTCCAAGCCCTCCACTATCCACGCTGCACGTCTTTCATGCCCTTCGCGCCAGCTTCCATTTGATGCATCGGCCACCGTTCTGCGAGCGCTGAGCATTCCCCGAAGCTCGACCTCGGGATCGGTGTTATAACTCCAGGTGCCCAAGGTGTCCTTCGGGACATAACAGGGAAGTCCGGTGCAAATCCGGCGCGGTTCCGCCACTGTGAGTGAGGTGAGGCGCTTCAATAACCACTCGACCGAGTCCGGTCGGGGAAGGGAAGCGCAATGCAGACGTTCCTGCCCCCTCCGAGCCAGAAGACCTACCCAGGGTGATCGTTCGGCTGCGTTTCTGCGGAGAACAGAAATGCACGCGCCAGGCTCGGCCCACCGCCGCTCCTTTCGCCTGCACCTTTGCTCCCCCTGTCGTACGCCGTTGCCATCAACGGTTGTGGATTCACGAGGAGAGATTGATGACGCGAGGATTGATGCCGCAAAGATGGATGGTCCGCTTGCTGCTGGCGTTCGTCGTTGCCTGCGCTGTTCCGGTGCTGGCTCGAGCGGCGGACACTGGCGCAATTCGCGGGGTGGTGCACGACCCGCTTGGCGCGGTTGTCGCTGCCGCCGATGTGACGCTGCAGACGGACGGCCATGAGGTGAAGAGCGTCAAGAGCGACGCAGCCGGCGCGTTCTCGTTCGACGGCCTGGCCGAGGGCCGCTACCAGGTCGTGGCACTGGCTTCGGGTTTTGCCGCACAGGCCAGTGCTCCGGTGTACGTGGGCTCTGGCGGACGAGTGATGGTCGACGTCACCCTGGCGATCGCGGGCGTTCAGGCGGACGTCCTCGTGACTGCTGCAGCCACCGACGTGCAGACCTCGCAGACCGGTGTCTCGGCGTCGGTGCTGGACAGCGCCACGATTGACGCGCTCGGCAACTCCGATCTGCTCGAGCCCCTTCGGAGCGTACCGGGTGCCGTGATCGTGCAGAGCGGCGCCCGCGGCGGCGCCACCGCGCTCTTCGTCCGCGGTGGTGCGTCCAACTTCAACAAGGTGCTGGTCGACGGCGTCCCGGCCAACGACATCGGGGGAAGCTTCGACTTCGCAGACCTCGCCACGACCGGTGTCGAGAGCGTGGAAGTCCTGCGCGGCTCGAACAGCGTGATCTACGGCAGTGATGCGATGACCAGCGTCGTCAAC
>JBEBGB010000923.1:0-2034 GCA_040081675.1 Vicinamibacterales bacterium | reverse complement strand
AGGGTGAGGTGCTCGGTAAAGCGCGCGCGCAGATCGATGCTGGACGGATCGCGGCTGGCCACAATACCGAGCTGTGGGGTAAACAGGAAGTCGTCGAATGTCGCACCACGCACCAGGTCGAGCAGGCTCATGAGGTTCTCAGCGGCGTCACCAATGGGTTCCGTCCTGCATGATACAGGACACTTTCAGGGTTACTCAGGTAGGACTTCAGGACACCGCGGGACGGGCGAGCTAGGCTGGTCACAGGAGTTGAAATGATGCAGCCACTGAACCGATTGTTGCTCGCGTTTGTCGCGCTCGTCGCTCTCATGGCCGCCCCGACGACGGCATCCGGCCAGCCAGCACTCGATCAGTGGAAAGGCCTCAACCCCTCTGCACTGCAGACGGTATTTGTTCGCGACAGCGCCGGTGTCGAGACGACAGGCAAACTACTGGCCCTGAGTCCGGACTCGCTCACGCTCCTCGTGGACGGCGTCGAACGACAGCTCGACCTGGGACAGATTGCACGCATCCAGAAGCGCGACTCGCTCAAGAACGGCACGATCACCGGTGCCATCGTCGGGGTTGCGATGGGGCTCCTCTCGAGCGGTCTTGCCGACTGCTCCAACCAGAGCCGCAGCAACGACTGCGCCGGCTTCCGAGTGGGCATGCTTGCGATTTCGACAGGGGTATACACCGGTCTCGGCGCCGGCATCGACGCGATGATTCCCGGTCGCACCACCGTCTACGACGCGCCTTCGCACCCGGCATCGGGCGCCACCGCCAGGAGTTCGGCACCTCTCGCGCTGCTGCGCACGGGCGTTTCCTGGTGACACGCACACAACAGCATTCGCGTTGCTACGGACATGAGACCCTCCTTCAACTCACCAGTAGGTCGATTGGACGTCCACCAGCGCGGTTGCCATGCCGGCGATCAGAAGTCGCAGCGCTCGAGGCTTCGCTCCGCCAGCAACAACATTCCTGCGCCGACGGCTGCGCACACGGCGGCACCCAGCCAGGGGATCTGGCCGCTCTGGAAGTAGCGCTGACCGGTCATGACGCTGAACACGCCTGAGACCGACGTGTCTCTCAGGACAAACTCGAGGCCGGCAAGCAGGATGGCTGCCGCGCAGGTCAGCAGCAGAGGACGCCACATGTCGCTGAAGATTGTGGACAACCAGCAGGCCAGGCTGAGAAACACTGCCGCGCCAACAAACGCGCACACGCCATGGACGATCGCTCCACCTATGCCGTACGCCTGCCCTATCGACGGGGACAGCAGCGGCACGATGAGCGACGGCACGATCGCGATCGCGACCAGTTCGGCGAGCCCGGTCGCCGCGCGCACGCGCAGCACATGCGAACGCGATACTGGCAACGACAGGGTGAACAGCGCGCCTCCGCCGGCGCGTTGTGCCAGTAGTCCGCCGCTGCCAAGCAACGCCGCAAACAACGTCGCCATTTGCGCAAGGTTCTGTTTGAAGAGCTGCGTCCAGATGTACCCACGGTAATCGCGCTCGAGGTCGATGGCCTCCTTCACAAGGCGACCGACTGCTCCGCTGGCCTTGATCTCGCGCACCAGAGGCATGAGCGCCGCCACCGTGGGGTACTCGAACACGGTGCCGCACGTCATGACCGTCAGAAGGATGAGACCAACCAGGAACCGCGACCGCGTTTCCAGCCACGACTTGTGCCACAACATGTCAGTCATTTGGTGCCACCGTTTCGAGAAAGATCTGTTTCAACGTGACGGGCTCAATTTGAACCGTGTGCGGCGCAAGCGTCCGCGCCTCGTCGACGATGCCCTCGGAACCTGCGCTGGACAGCACCGAGAGCACGCGACCCTGTCGCTGGACGCGCTCAACGCCCCGTGTGCGAAATGACACGTCCGGCGCCTCGTCAGCGAAGATCAGTTCGACGCGGCGATAGCGCTCCTTCAGGGAGTCCAGGGGTCCGGCCAACACCGTACGGCCACGATCGAGCATCACGACCGAGTCGGCGATCTGATCGATTTCACTGAGCTGGTGCGAGGAGAAGAACACCGTCAGGTTCTCG
>JBEBGB010000215.1:0-8029 GCA_040081675.1 Vicinamibacterales bacterium | reverse complement strand
GCGCAGCGACCAGCGCCGTAGACACGAGGGCGACAGCACACGCTGCAAGTCGGAAGATCGGGCGCCGTTGAAACATCATGATGTCGCTGTCGGATTGTAGTGCCCATCGCTCAGAGGCGCGGCGGGAACTAGGCCCAGAGCCGAGAGCCCAAAGCCGGTGAAGTTCAGACGACCGTGACCTCCGTGTTCTTCGCCGTGTCCTCCGTGGTAGCGCCTTTGAAGGCAGATGCTTGCGGCAGCAGCTCGGCTTCCGGTACTGTGTCGACTCCAACAGGAGGAGCGATGACGAAACGAGAGACCACGAGTGTCCGCGCGCGGTTCGGCGTGCTCGGCGCGCTAGTGATTGTCGGTGGTGCACTGGCCTGGACGGGGCCGGGGCAGGGCGCCTCGGCGCAAGGCACCCCCGTGCGTCACCGCATGACGAAGATCACGGACACGATCTACCGGGCTGATGCGCCGGGAACCCCTGGCATCAATTCGACGTCGTGGGTCTTCGTGAACGAGTCGGACGTGCTCGTCACCGACTCCGAAGGGTCTCCTGCATCTGCGCGGTCGCTCCTCGAAGGCGTGAAGTCTGTCACCGACAAGCCGGTCAAATATCTGGTCGACACGCATTTCCATATCGACCACGCCTACGGCAATGCGGCCCTTCCGCCGACGGTTCAGATTATCGGTTCTGACTTCACGCACAAGATGCTGCTCGGACCAGAGGCTCGGCAGGGCGTGACATTCAAGAATTTCACCGACCCGATGCCAGGCCGCATCGAAAACCTCCGCAAGCAGATGGGGGCCGAAGCCGACGCTCAGAAGAAGGCCACGCTGCAACAGCAGCTCACCACTGCTGAAGCAACGCTCGCGGTTTACAGCGGCAACTTCCCACTGCAAGCGCCGAACATCACCGTGTCGAACTCCATGTCAGTCTGGTCGGGCAGCAAGGAGTTTCGGATTCAGTGGCTCGGTCGCGCGCACACCGCCGGCGACCTCGTCGTGTATGTCCCGTCGGAGCGCGCTGTGGCGTCCGGCGACATTCTCTTCAAGGCGACGGTTGGATGGCAGGGCGACGCGTTTCCCAACGATCATCCCGCCACGCTCGACGGGCTGAAGAAGCTGGACATTGAACTGCTGCTCCCGGGCCACGGCGATCACATCCAGGGTCGTGCGGCCATCGACACGGCCATTGCAAACATGCAGAACTACTTGCGCGAGGAATGGCGTCAGGCCGCCGCCGCCAAGAGCCAAGGCGCATCACCAGACGATGCGCTGAAGCGAATCGACTTGACAAAATTCTCGGACGCCTACGGTCAAGGTGTGGCACCAAGTCTTGCTGCGGTGCGTCGCATCTACGAGGTGATCGACGGCAAAGCGGTCACGCAGTAGCAGGTTTTCGAGCTCGGTGTAGCGCGTCGTCCCTCCGGCTCGACACCGCGGTCAACCGCCGCTCCAGGGCGCGTCATTCGTGCTCGGCCTGGGTCCCAGACACCCAGACCTCGATCCGGCCTTGCGCGTCGGTTGTCGGATCACCGCGCGCGGCGCTCGCAAGTCGGGCCGTCACGCTACACCGATCTCGTAAATGCCCTGGCGTGCGAATGTTCAGCGGCGGCCAGCAATGGAAGGCGCTGGTCGTGTCGCTCGTCGAGTCTGCCGGTGGGCGCGCGCGTTGGGCCGTCCCTTTTCGAGCGTCATTCTCCAGGACACCGACAGCAAATCTCGCAGCGCATCGTCATCGACCTGCGACAGTCGGACGAGCACGAGCGGATAGCGTTCGTAGTACTCGGTGATGTAGTAGGTCTGGGGCGCCTCGTCGAGGAGCAGCTGCCGCTCCTCGACACTCATCCTCACCACGAGCGTCGCCGCTTCGGCCGTATGGTGTTGCGCCAGGCCCGCCATGAATGCCCCGCCCCATTTCAGCACCGGCGAACCGTCGTACCGTATGCCCGCTTCGACGCCGGGTAGGGTCAGCCCGATGGAGCGCACCACAGCGAACGAATCGATCGCTTTCCTGCGACGAGCAGGCATCTGTTACCTCGCCACGTCTCGCAAGAGCTCGTTGACGTTGACGGTGCGCGCCTTCGCTTGAATCGCCGATACGTAGTTGCCCTGCAGTCCCTGAGCCTCTCGGAGGAGGCCCTGATAGGTGTCCTTCAGCATTTGTGCCGAGAGCGTTCGTCCGCCCGAGTAGTAGCGGACCGCCAGGCGACCGAGCGCGTAGGTCGTGGCGAACGACAAGCCCGAACTCACTGACTGGCCGGCCAGGCCACCGAGCAGACTGCCGAGGAGTCCGCGGCCGAACACCGCGCCAACCAGCTTCACACCAATCTGTTCGACGAACTGTGACGCCATCCCGATGCCCGCCGCACCGACGAATTCCTTGATGTGCGACCGATCGAGCTCGACTCCGTAGGACTTTCCGATGCCGTAGACCATCTTCAACTGCAACGGCACGATGGCCATCGTGGCCATGGAGTCGGGCAGCAGCTCCAAGGCGCCGTTCAGAATGGCGTAGTGCAGGATGAGCGTGTCCAGCTCCGCCGGCGTCATGCTGGCGTGCGGAGCGGGAGCCGCGTCAACGACCGTGCTCACCGGCGAAACCGCCAAGGCTTCGGACTGCGCGCTGACCACGCTCGCTGAGGCCGTCGCGTCGCTCGACAGCGCGAGGGCCTGGCGAAGCTCGGACAGGAACGCGCGCTCGGCAGCGCTTTGCGCGCCGTCGGCGTTGCACACGCCGACACATAACTCATAGGCGAGCTGTTTCACTTCAGGACTCGTCAGCGCCGCCGCTCGGTCCGCCAGCGAGCTCTTCCCGGCGAGTACTTCCTGATGGATGACGGCGGCGTTCAAGCCGCCACTGGAGAGCGAAGCAGCGACACGTTCCAACTCGGCACGTTCGACCGTGTCGTGGTTACCATCGGCAACGGCCGCCATGAACGCAAGCGCCAGAACACTGCGCTGCTCGGCTTCAGTCAGTGGATGCTCCATGTCGTTCACGATACCCGATGACGCAGAGCGCTGCGGTATTCTTTCGAGCGAGGCCCACTCGACACAATCTTCGCAATCGAATCCATCATGAGATTTCCAGAGACCAGACGAGACTCGACCATTGACACCTATCACGGCGTGGTGGTGCCTGACCCCTATCGCTGGCTGGAGGACGACACCTCCAGTGACACTGCCGCATGGGTCGACGCGCAGAACGCCGTCACGTTTGCCCACCTGGAGTCGATCCCGTTTCGGTCCGCCCTGACCAGGCGGCTGGAGCAGCTGTACGACTATCCGAAATTCAGTCAGCCGAGTCGACGAGGCTCAACCTGGTTCTTCTCGAAAAACGAGGGCCTGCAGAACCAGGCCGTGATCTACGTCCAACACGGGATGAGTGTTGGTGGCCGTACTCCGCACGAGGGACTCGACCAACCCGCGGAGGTGCTGCTCGACCCCAACACCTTTTCGCCGGACGGGACGACCAAGCTCGCGATCTTCTCGGTGTCGAGAGACGGTGCCATGGCTGTCTACGGACTCTCGAAGGGTGGTTCGGACTGGATGGAGTACCGCGTGCTCGACATCGCCACCAAGACGCCGAAGGATGACGTCGTCTCGTGGGTGAAGGTGTCGGACGCCGCGTGGGCCGGAGACGGCTTCTTCTACAGTCGCTATCCGGCTCCTGAACCAGGCAAGGAGCTCTCGACCAAGAACACACACCACGAGGTGTTCTTCCACCGGGTCGGAACATCGCAGCTGGACGACGACCTGGTGTTCTCGGACCCGGCCAACCCCGAGCGTTTTCACGTCGTGAGCGTCACCGAGGATGAGCGCTTCGCGATTTTGTCGGTGTCTGACCGGGGCAAGGGTCTCAATGGCAACGCGCTCTTCTATCGCGATCTCGCCACCACCGATCGATCGTTCAAACCCATTGTGGCTGACATCACACAGGACTCGTTCAACGTCGTCGACAACATCGGCGACCGATTTCTGGTGTACACCGATCATGGTGCACCCAACGGGCGTGTGTTTCTCTTCGACCCGTCGACTCCTGAGGAGGCACGCTGGGCCGACGTGTTGCCCGAACGACCCGAGCCGCTCGAGAGCGTCGATACTGGTGGAGGGAAGCTGTTTGCGACCTATCTGAAAGATGTCACCTCGAGGTCGTACGTCTTCGAACTGGACGGTCAGCTCCATGACGAGATCGAGCTGCCCGGTCCCGGCACCGTGACCGGCCTCGGTGGCCTTCGGGACGACGTGGAGGTGTTCTACAGCTTTACGTCGTTCAACCACCCTTCGACGATCTTCAGTTACGACATCGGCGAGCAGCGGTCCACCTTGTTCCGCGAACCGACGATCCCCGGCTTTCGTGCCGACGCCTACGACGTGACGCAGGTCTTCGTGACGAGCAAGGACGGCACGCAAGTGCCGATGTTCCTGACCCACAAGAAGGGTCTCGAGCGAACAGGGCAGAACCCGACCCTCATGTACGGGTACGGCGGCTTCAACATCACGCTGACACCCTCGTTCAGCACGTTGCTCATCGCGCTGCTGGAGCAGGGCTTCGTCTACGCGTCGGTCAACCTTCGCGGTGGCTCGGAGTACGGCGAGCGCTGGCACGAAGCGGGTACCAAGCTGCAGAAGCAGAACGTGTTCGACGACTTCATCGCTGCAGCCGAGTGGCTCGTTTCAAACCGCTATACCAACCCATCGAAGTTGTCGATGACCGGTGGCTCGAATGGCGGTCTGCTGGTCGGCGCCGTGATGAACCAACGGCCGGAGTTGTTCAGCGTAGCGGTGCCGCAGGTGGGCGTCATGGACATGCTGCGCTTCCACACGTTCACCATCGGGTGGAACTGGGTGGCCGACTACGGATCCAGCGACAATGCCGACGAGTTCGCCGCGCTCTTCGCGTACTCGCCGCTGCACAACCTGAAGGCTGGCGCGAGCTATCCCGCAACGCTCGTAACCACGGCTGACCACGACGACCGGGTCGTCCCAGCGCACTCGTTCAAGTACGCAGCGACTCTGCAAGCGTGCCAGGGAGGCTCGGAACCGGTCTTGATTCGCATAGACACCAAGTCGGGGCACGGCGCCAGCAACACGCGGAAGCAGATCGCGTCCACCGCCGATGTATATACGTTTGTGATGCACCACCTGGGCGTGACTCCCTCGTTCTCCGGAGAGTCGCCCGACAAGGTCTGAGGCTCATCCCGCGAGGGCAGGCTGCGGCCGTTCGCCGAAGCTGTCAGTAGAATGTTCCGGTGGCCGGCATTGTCTATGGCTTTGGGTCCTTTCAACTCGACCCCGTATCGCGCGCTCTGAGCCAGGCAGGCAGTCCCGTCGCGCTGTCCGCACGCCAGTTCGACCTGTTGCACTTGCTGGTGGCCAGAGCGGGTCAGGTGCTGTCGAAGGACGCGTTGATCAATGCCGCATGGACGGGCGTGGCCGTCACGGACAACAGCGTCGAGCAAGCCGTCTCCGCACTGCGCCGCATCTTGAACAGCCGCGAGGCCGGAACCTACATCGAGACCCAGGCGCGTCGCGGCTATCGATTCGCCGTTGATGTTCAACGCACCGACCGGCGCGAACCCGACGAGGCGCTCGATGCGCTGCTTGCACCACATCGTGCCTGGATCGAAGGTCGCGCGGCGCTCGAGACATTGGAGCGTTCGCAGATTCTGCATGCACGCGAGGTCTTCGAGCGGGTTCTGGCGCAGGTGCCGGACCAGGCATCCGCGCACGTAGGGCTCGCCAACGCCGGCGTGATGCAGTTCGAGATGACGAGGTCCGAACTGACCCCGGACACGGCAGCACTGAGCATGGCCGCCTCGCACGCGCGCGACGCGTGTCGGCTCGACCCGCGATACGGCGAAGCGTGGGCCACGCTGGGCTTCGTGCTCGATCGCACCGGCCATCGAGCCGACGCGCTGGCCGCGTCGCGAATGGCCGTGGCGCTCGAGGGCGACAATTGGCGGCATCACGTACGACTCGCCTATGTCAGCTGGGGCGAGGAGCGGTTGCGGGAAGCGAGCCGTACGCTCAGCCTCCTGCCTGGATTCCCAATGGCGCATTGGCTGGCCGCGACAGTGCACGTGGCCCGGCACGCGTTGGACGACGCCGAGCGTGAGCTGCGAGAGGGACTCGCCGCGCAGGGCGTTCAGGCGCACGGACGCTTCACCAGCGTCGCGCTGCATTGGTTGCTCGGTCTCATTCTGCTCGGTCGTGATGATCAAGACGGCGCACTCGAGCAGTTCGAGCTGGAACTCTCGGCCGAAGCGAACGGTCAGCTCTACGCACGCGAGTGCTGCGCGAACACGTGGTATGCCATTGGGGCGTTGCGCTTACAGCAACACGACGGGAGAGCTGCAGTCGAAGCGTTCGAGGAGACCTTGAAGCGAGTGCCCATGCATCCTCTCGCTCACGCGGCACTCCTGCTCGTACGTTCGCGGGGCGCGGCGCGTGCCAGGCCCGGTGCCGGCGTTGGCCTGCCAGACGACTCACACGATCTGGCTGGTCTTCTGTCGCGGTCCTCTAGCAGCGCCGACGCAGTAGCACTGCGTATCGGGCAACCAGAGATGGCGCTTGCGCGCGCTGTGACTGGCGTTCTTGGTGGAAATGTGCCGGATGCAGTCTCTGCGATCGAGACGGCACTTGAGAGTGCCCCTCCTGGCAGCGCGCTGTGGCTGCTTCCCGTGGAGCCCCTGTTGCGTATAGGCGACGACAGTCGCTGGTCGGCGGCGCTCGCGCGTCTGAGCAACCGGGCCGCCTGACCGGACCACTGGCATCAGGGTTTTTCAGCAGTCCGCGAAGGACTCGCTCATGGCAAGAGCCCTAGTGTGGACGCAGGAGGTTAGTCATGAAACGCCTGCTTGTCACACTCGCTCTTCTCAGCGTGTCCGCTCCGCTGTTTGCGCAAACCGGTCCACGTGCGGTCGACTTCCAGCAGATTCCGCCGGTGGCCAAAACCGTCAGCCTGGCAGGGCCGCGATTTGGCATCACGCTCTTGACCGATCAGATGGTCGGGAAGCTGAAGACGGATGCGGGCATCTCGGTTCGCAACGCCGTCTCGCAGTTCGGCTGGCAGTTCGAACGACAGTTCTACACCAAGGACGACGGTCCGACCGTGCTGAATGAATGGGTGCTGCTCGCCGGTGGTCTGGACCAGGGCGTCTTTCTCCCGAGCCTGAACTGGCTCGTGGGCGTGCGTACCCACGAGGGGGCAGAGTTCGGCATCGGTCCGAACATATCAGCCAGCGGCGTGGGGCTGGTCCTGGCCGCAGGGATGACGATGCGGGCCGGAGTATTGAACATGCCCATGAACTTCGCAGTTGTCCCATCGAAGCTTGGACCGCGTGTCAGCGTGCTCACAGGATTCACGCTTCGTAAGTGACGAACTCGACACCTGCGAAAGCGCTAACACGGAGGACACGGACGCCGAACGGAGGGCACTGATTCACTTCGAACTGAATGTGTGCGGTGTTCTCAGGCCGGCCGCCGCATGGTGGCCACGGGCCAGTCCGTCCTCCGTTGCGGCGCACCTACTCGTAGTACTGCTTGTATCGGCCACGCTTGAACAGGACGCCGCCGAGGGGACCCAGCCAGTGCAGCACGTGGTGCATGAAGCCAAGGTCGATCATCTCGATCAGGTTGCCGTCCATGTCCTTCGTGAAGAAGAACGAGTGACCGCGTGGCGACTTCTCCGGTTTCGAGAGACACTCGACGCCCTTGCTCACGAGGTACTCGTACCACTTCTGTGTGTTGCGGACGTTGAACGAGAAGTGCGTGAGCCCGGTTCGGTTCCAGGGAATCTTCACTTCGGGCGGAAGCTTCGGTTCGAAGGCGAAGATTTCGAGGATGCCACCGCCGGGCACGCGCACCCAGCCGATCTTGCAGCCTGGTGTCGGTCCGTCCACGCCGAAGAAACTGCGCACGCGGTCCGGAGGCGTGTCCGACACCCCGACCAGCGGGCAGCCAAACACCTCGGAGTAGAACTTCACCGCCTTGTTGAAGTCAGAGACGGTGATGCCGATGTGACTGAATGAACGAGCTCTCA
>JBEBGB010000922.1:0-2042 GCA_040081675.1 Vicinamibacterales bacterium | reverse complement strand
CCCGGTGCGGGAGATCGCGAGCTGTTCACGGCCGACGAACTGAAGGAAGTGTTCGACCTTCGAGGCATCAGCGGTGGGAACGCAGTCTTCAATCCGGAAAAGCTCGACTGGTTCAATCAGCAGCACATGCTGCGGCTCTCACCGGTGGCCCTCGCTCTGCGCGTGAAGCCGTTCCTGGAGGCCGCTGGCTTCTGGCGCGACGACCTGCTCGGCGATCGGCATGCGTGGTTCTTTGCCGTCCTCGAACTGCTCAAGGTGCGCGCGAAGCGCCTCGACGAATTCCCGCCACTGGGCCGCTTCTTCTTCAGCGACGATCTCGAATGGGACGATGCAGCGGTGAGAAAGCACCTGGCTGCGGACGGTGCAGCGGACCATTTGACGGCGGCCGCGACTGCAATGAGCGCGCTGGCCACGTTCGATTCAGAGTCGATCGAAACCGCAGTGCGACAAGTGGCTGAATCGCGCGGCGTGAAAGCGGGAACGATCATCCACGCGGTGCGCGTCGCACTGACAGGGAAGACCGTCAGCCCCGGGCTCTTCGAAGTGGCGGCGCTGCTCGGCCGTGAACGGGTGAACACCCGCATCAATGCGGCGATTGAACGGGGGGCACAGGCGCGCGCCTGATGGCGCAGGCGACGCCCCGCCGTGAGGCGGGGCAAACAATAGAGCGGAGCTGGCGAGGCGACGCGGGCACGCTGGTCAATACCGGGCAAGCCTCGCTAGTGTTCTTACTTCGCCCCTGGCGCCGCGAGTTGGATGGCCGGCAATTGGCCGTTCGACTCGACAATCCGACGCGCGAGGTAGTTGACCACCTGCGCGTCGTTGCGAACCGACGTGAGGTAGGCCGCGCGAAGGAGTTGCTCCTTGCGGCCGCGTAGCGTGCCTGTGATCTGGTCGCGCACGCCGGGCGTCGACAGGTCGCGTTGTCCGGGCATCTCGTGTCCCGCAACCAGCACCAGCGTGAAGCCGCCGTCCAGACTCGCGACAGTAACGGTGCCGGGCTCCTTCTTCAGCACTGCGTTGCGTAGCGCGGGTGGCGCCTGCATCAACCGGGACATGGGCACGAGACCAAGATCGCCGCCTCGCGACGCCGACTCGGGATCTTCGGAATATCCAGCAGCCAGTTCTTGAAACGACGCACCAGCCTTCAGGCGCTCCATCAGCATCTGTACCTTCTGCTGCGCTGCCTGCGGCGTCGCCGCATCGTCTCCGGTTTGGTTGGCGATCTGCGCGTCACGGACGGGAGTGATGGCGATCTGCGCGAGGTGGTACGACTCTTCGGGAATGTTGAACTGCGCACGGTTGGCGTCGAAGAACGCGGTGATGTCCTGGTCTGAAACGGCGATCTTCGACCCCACTTCCTGCGCGATCACCTTCTGAGTGAGCAGCTCACGACGCAAGCCGTCTTGCATCTCAGCCACCGTCATGCCGCGCTTCGTCAGCTCCTGCTGAAAGGCATCGTCTGGAATGTTCTTCTTGGCTTCCGTAAACGCCGAGTCCACTTCGGCCTGTGGAACCTCGAGCTTCTGGGCGCGTGCCTTGCCGGTCAGAATCTCCTGGACGATGAGGTCGTTGAGGATGCTCAACTTGGCAACGAGCGTCTCCTCGTCGGACGGGGCCGGTGCCCCCGCGTCGCGCGTCCGCGCGTAGGCCTTGTCCACATCCGCTCGCGTGATTTGCTGGCCGTCGACGACAGCCCAGGTGTCGGCGGTGACGGTCACGGCCGGCGCAGCCGTCTTGGACGCTGTGCCAGACGACTGACACGCGGTTGTGAAGACGATGGGAGCCAACGCGCTCAGCAGCAGGAATGTCTGAATCGCGGGCCGAATTCTCGTGTCGCGCATATCCGCCCAGTGTAGCGCGGGATCGAAACATCGGACGGCCGGATCCAGCAGTCGGCTTGACCGCTGGCGGACGCGGGCGGGTATAATTGAATTTCCTCGCCCGCACGACACGAGACCGCCGCACTGGGACGTCGTTCAACGGTAGGACACCTGCCTCTGGAGCAGGTTATTGGGGTTCGAATCCCTGCGTCCCAGCCA
>JBEBGB010000214.1:0-8044 GCA_040081675.1 Vicinamibacterales bacterium | reverse complement strand
CGTGCGTCATCATCACGAACGTCTCGATGGCAGCGGCTATCCGGACGGACTCGCAGGCGAATCTGTGCCGCTGCTCGCACAAATCATGGGCATCGTCGATGTGTTCGATGCCATCACCACGCCGCGGCCCTACAAGCCAGCTCTGTCTCCAGACTGGGCGTGCGCCGAGCTCCGAGCCGAGGTGCAGCGCGGCTGGCGCCGAGACGACCTCGTCGAGTCGTTCATCGGCATGTTGTCGGAGCGAGGCGTCGTGCCTGCAGGCGACGCCGACCAGACAGCCTCGTAAGAGACGGGCTGTCGCCCGAGAGATATTCCCTGGAGGCTACCGCGGGGCGACTGACGGCGCACTTCCAGTTGCCGGGTTGTAGCGCGGGTTCTTCGGACTGTTCGTGGGGTCGTCAGCAGAGAACGGCGGCACTGGATCGCCACTCGACACCCACGCGGTGTAGATCAAGTCCCTCAGCAGCGTTGCGGCATCCGCCGTACACAGGAACACCAGCTCACGCGCATCCTGACTGGACTTGTCGTCGTACGCCTTGCGTGCTTCGAGTTGATAGACCTGCTCGACGCGCGTATGCGCGCGGTCGATGTGTTGGAGCACGGCCGTAAACGGGTCCGCCACACGGCGAGCAGCCCGCGGAATCCGCCCCTGGATGTCGTCGTCCTTCAACCCAATCAGATCGACAAACGTGTTCTCGAACTGCCAGTGAATGGCGCCGTCGCGGGTGTAGTTCTTCGGATTGTTGCCCACCCACCCGTCGTGGTTCACGCTCGAGTGGAGTGGCTGCGCGGCGTCGGCGATGTAGTGGCCGAGCCACCCGAGGTAGAAGGCCGCATCCTGCTCGATGAACGTGGTGTCCTGCTTTTGCGCCTGCAGCTCACGCCATGTGCGGAACGCGACCTTCAGGCGCTCGTACCCCTCGGTGGCGGCGTACGGCAGCGTGCCTGTGTAGTGAATGTTGGTGAGCGCGGCCTTCCCGGGGTCTGTCGCCTTCAGACGTAGATGTTCGTTATAGACCGCGAGCATGAACTCGTGTCGCGACCGGGGAATCTGACGCAAGAAGGCGAATTGCTCGGTGTACCAGACGTGATTGGAATCCTCCGACTCCTTCGCGAACGGTTCGGTCGGTCCTCGCCACGAGTCGGCCACGACCGACCGGCTGCCGATCCAATCGATCTGGCGCGCGAGAAACGGAGGCACGTCGGCTGGCAGCGCCAGGATCGCCGCACGGCTCACGACGCGGTGACCCGCGGCGCCCCACGCACGAGCGTGCGTCTGGAGCAGACCCGCGATGGCACCAACGACGGCCAGTGTGAACAGGGTCTTCTTCATCGCATTACGATTGTCGCGTACGTGCGCGAAAGGCCGCGGATCTCGCCGCCAGCCAACATGTCTTTCGCACAATGTTCTCCTTCGGCATAAAATATTGGCCGCATTCTATTGCGGAGGTTTTTGAATGAGCGTGAACGGCTTGCGTCGCATCGGGATAGCGGTGGTGGCAATCGCGGGTATGGCGGCGCGGTTGTCCGCCCAGAGCGTCACCGATGCCGACCTGGCGAAAGGATTGTCCGATCCTACGCGGTGGCTGGTGGTGTCGGGCGACTACAAGGGACAGCGGCTCAGCCCGCTGACGCAGATTACTCCGGCCAATGCCGGCCAACTGGCGCCACAGTGGACGTTCCAGGCCGGTGTCGCTGGTCAATTCGAGGCTACCCCCGTCGTCATGAACGGCATCCTCTATGTGACCGGTCCACAGAGCCACGCGTGGGCGATTGACGGCAAGACCGGCCGGCAGATTTGGCACTATCAGCGCGCGCTTCCAGCGGGCCTGAAGGTGTGCTGCGGTCCGGTGAACCGAGGCTTTGCGATCTACGGCGACAAGCTGTTCATGAACACGCTCGACGCGCACGTGATCGCGCTCAATCCCAAAGACGGCAAGGTGCTGTGGGACGTCGAGCTCGCAGACTTCAAGCTCGGGTACGCGAGCACCGGCGCGCCGCTTGTGGTGAAGGGCAAGTTGATTGTCGGCATGGCTGGCGGCGAGTACGCGAACCGAGGATTCCTCGACGCCTACGACCCGGAGACCGGCAAGCGCTTGTGGCGCTTCTGGACGATTCCCGCCCCGGGTGAACCCGGTAGTCAGACGTGGCCGGTTGACGTACTCGAGCGCGGTGGCGCGCCGACGTGGGTGACGGGCACGTACGACGCCGAGCTCAACACGATCTACTGGGGCACCGGCAATCCCAATCCTGATTGGGATGGCGACAGCCGCCCAGGCGACAACTTGTACGCGGCTTCCGTCGTTGCACTGGATCCCGATACCGGGAAATTGAAGTGGCATTTCCAGTACACGCCGCATGACACGCACGATTGGGATGCGAACCAGACGCCGATGCTCGCCGACTTGACGATCAACGGACAGCCGCGCAAGGTGCTGATGCAGGCGAACCGCAACGGCTTCCTGTATGTGCTCGATCGGACCAATGGCAAGTTCATCAATGCCTGGGCATACGGCAATCAGAACTGGGCCGACGGGTTCACGCCGGACGGCAAGCCGAAGGTATTGCCGGGGCATGACCCGACTGAAGCCGGCACGTCAACCTGTCCAGATTGGTACGGCAACACGAACTTCATGCCGCCATCCTTCGATGCGCAGCGCAACCTGTTCTTTGTGACCGTGCGTGAGACCTGCGCAAAGTTCTTCAAGAAGGCAACACCGGACGCCAACGTGGGCGACCGGACGATGGGTGGGACAGTGGCGCCGGAAGGCCCGCGGACCGGCGCACTTCGCGCGATCGATCCGCTGACAGGCGCACGCAAGTGGGAAGTGAAGTACGACGGTCCGGGGTGGGCCGGTGTCACGGCTACGGCAAGCGGCGTCGTGTTCAGCTCGGATCACCAGGGCACGTTCATGGCCGTCGATTCGAGCAACGGCAAAGTGCTCTACACCTATCAGACAGGTGCGCCCGTGTTCGGACCGCCGACCACGTACATGATTGACGGCCGCCAGTGGGTCTTCCTTCCGTCCGGTCTGACCGCGACGGCGTTCGCACTGCCGGCTCGATAGCTCGACCCCTCGAGCGCCGGTTGGCCTTCGTGCTGGCCGGCGCTCGCTCTTCAATTCGACACCGCCTGCATCGGCGCGATGCCCACCGCGACCTCCTCGCCCCCCGTCAACGGCAGGTGATACATTTAACAAGACTCAGGAGGCACCCGTGGCAAATCGGACCAGACCCACGCTCGAGAAACGCGCAAAAGAGCGTGCGCGACAGGAAAAGCGAAAGCAGAAGGAAGAGCGCCGTGTGGCGGCGAAGACGAACAAGCCCAACTCGCCTCGCGGAGCAGGCGAGGAAGATCCAGATATTGCTGGCATCGTGCCGGGTCCGCAGCCGTCGCCGTGGGGCGACGAAGAAGAACTGTGAGCCGCCTCTCGACCCATCCGCACGATCGCTGGACAGCAACGAACACCCCCGTTGCCAGTGTGGCGACGCTGCTGGAGCAGGGTCGCGTGGTGTTCCTGCCCGAACTGGCGTTCGTGGTGGAACCCTCCGAAAGCGACATCTTCTCGCCGGCGATTTTGTCCTCGAGCAAGAACACCAGTTACGACCCAGCCACACACCGCGTGGGCGGCACCTCCCTGACGGGCGCTCCGCGCGATCAACTGCGCGATGTGCTGCACCGGTTCAGTGGAGCAGCGGTATCGCTGGTTGCTCAGTTGCTCCCCGAATACCGGGGACGCATCGTGCAGCGTCGCGCAAGTTTTCGTCCGGCGGAGATCGCCGGACGGCAGTCGACGTGGCGCAAAGACGATACGCGCCTGCACCTCGACGCCTTTCCCGCGTCACCGACGCACGGCGACCGTATCCTTCGCGTTTTCTCGAACGTCAATCCCGAGGGTCGTGCCAGGACCTGGCGTGTGGGTGAGGATGCCGAGCATGTGATCGATCGCTTTGGTGCGGGTTTGTCGATGCCGCTTCCCGGCGTGGGTGCGCTGCTCGCATTGCTGCGCGTGACCAAACGCGTGCGCACACCCTACGACGCGCTCATGCTGCAGCTGCACGACCGCATGAAGCAGGACTCGAACTTCCAGGACACATCGCCGCAGGAGCGTGTGGACCTACCCGCCGGATCGACCTGGATGACCTTCACCGATCAAGTCAGCCACGCGGCCATGGCCGGGCAGTATCAGTTCGAACAGACGTTTCTCGTGCCGGTATCGGCCATGCTCGATGAGAAGCGGTCGCCTCTCCGGCTGCTCGAGCGCGCCACGGGCCGGCGTCTCGTCTGAGCGCTGCGGTTTCGCGCTCGCAGGTCGGTCTGACGACAAAGCTCCACCACGGAGTTCACGGAGACAAACGGAGGACGCGGTTCTCTTGAAGGGAGAGCCCGAACGACGAGGATCCACTCTCCCGCGCGGGATGCGCTATTGGGCGCGGAGGAGCAGTACGGGAATCTTCACGAGGTGCCTCACCTTGTTCACCGTCGTGCCAAAGAGCACGTCGGCAATAAAGCGATGACCGTGCGTGGACATGGCGATCAGGTCGACGTTGGCTTCCTCGGCCACTCGAATCAACTCGTTCGCGGGGTCGCCCTTCGCCAGCTGCGCGTGCACGACCAGACCTTTCGCTGACAGCTCGCTCTGCACGCGATCGAGATACGCTCGATCCTGCGTCATCTCCTCTGACTCACGGAGATTCAACTGATCGAAGTTGCGGGCTGCCCAGCCGTCCGCGACATGGACCAGCAGGATCTCCGCGCCAGTCAAGTGCGCCAGGTCTGACGCGTGCGCGAGGATCGTCGCGTCCGCGGCGGAGTGTTCGAGCGCGACGAGTATCTTGCGGTACATGGGCGACGATTCTACACGCCGAAAAAGAGTTGCACGAGCAGCCACACGTTGAGCGCGGCGATCACGATTGCGACCGTCCAGGCGAGGGCCACGATCCACGGCGGATTGACGAACGCGCCCATCTTGGCGCGATTGCTGGTGAATGCCACCAGCGGGAAGACCGCGAATGGCAGCTGCAAGCTCAGAACGACCTGACTCGCGATGAGCAGTGATCCCGTGCCCGATTCTCCGTAGATTGCGGTGACAATGACGGCGGGGACGATGGCGATGAGCCGCGTCACGAGTCTGCGAAGCCACGGTCGCAGGCGCAGGTTGATGAAGCCCTCCATCACGATCTGACCGGCCAGTGTGCCTGTCAGGGTTGCGTTCTGGCCAGAGCAGAGCAGGGCGACGGCAAAGAGCACCGACGCCGCGCTGGTGCCGAGCAGCGGCGCCAGCAGTTTGTGGGCGTCGGCAATGTCGGCGACATCCTGGTAGCCGGTTCCGTGGAAGGTCGCGGCGGCCATGATGAGCATCGCCGCGTTGATGAAGAGCGCGGACATCAAAGCCACAGCTGAATCGATCGACGCGAAGCGGATCGCCTCTCGCTTGCCCTCGTGCGTGTCCATGTACTTGCGCGTCTGCACGATTGAGGAGTGCAGATACAGGTTGTGCGGCATGACGGTTGCGCCGAGGATGCCGATGGCGATGTAGAGCATCGCGGGGTTCTTGAGGATTTCCGTGTGCGGCACGAACCCGAGCGCCACCTCCGTCATGTCGGGCCTGGCGAGCCAGAGCTCGATCGCGAAGCAGCCCGCGATGGCGAGAATCAGACCGATGACGAGGGCTTCGACGTAGCGGAAGCCTTTGTGTTGCAGGAAGAGCACGATCAGCACGTCCAACGAGGTCAGGCAGACACCCCAGATGAGCGGCAGACCGAAGAGCAGATTGAGGGCGATGGCTGCGCCGACCACTTCGGCGAGGTCGCACGCGGCGATGGCGACTTCGCACAGGATCCACAGCGCGTAGGTGGTTTGCCGCGAGTAGCTGTCCCGGCAGGCCTGAGCCAGATCGCGTCCGCTCGCGATGCCCAGCCGCGCGGCGAGCGCCTGCAGGAGGATCGCCATCAGATTCGAGATCATGACGACGCTCAGCAGGGAATAGCCGAACTTGGCGCCGCCAGCGATGTCTGTGGCCCAGTTACCGGGGTCCATGTACCCGACAGCCACCAGGTAGCCGGGTCCCGCGAAAGCCATGAGCTTGCGCCAGAATCCCGCGCCGTGCGGGATCGGGATCGACCCGTGAATCTCGGGAAGGCTGGCGGAGTCGCGGACCTTTCGCCAGCCGGAGTCGTTGGGGGTCAGTGGCTGTGCTTGTTCGCCAGGCATTTTTGAAGAATCAAAATATAATTTATGCGCTATGGAAAGTCAACTGCTCACTTAGGACACGTGCCGGCTCTCGCTCCAGCTCTGGTGATTGGGGCCAGGGGAGCCGGCAGGCGTTGGGCGGTAGGCGATAGGCGGTGGGCCTGACGGGTAAACGTTCCTCGAACGGAGAACCGGATACTCACGTGAGCAGATCGAGTGCGCAGCATTCTGACGAGGTGGGCCGTCTTTCGCGCATCCTGGCCTGGCATGCCAACTGCGACGTCTTGCGGCCATGTCGACTATCGGACTGGCGGGCAGACGAAGCCTGTTGATTGAAGATGCGGCCGTCGTGCTCGGCGTGTCGAGGCGCACGGTCTACTACCGGATTCGAGAGGGGCGTCTCGAGACGTTGCGGACGCGTGGCGGATCGCAACGCGTCCTGTTGTCCTCGATTGAGCGTCTGCTACACGAGGTCCGACCGGAGTCGGACAGCAGACGAGCGTGTGAGCGATGCGATTCAGAGGCCGAATCGTTGTCGCTTCAAGTAGAGCCCCTTACGTGAGATGCCCAGAGACTTGGCGGCAGGGTCGACCTTGCCGTTGCTGGAACGCAGGGCGACCTTGATCATTTCCCGCTCGACCGTCGACACGGCTCGGTCGAGCCGGTCGGTAAGCGAGACTGCCATCTCGAGTCCGTTGGCTTTCCGCTTCAGCATTTCGGTCTCGACGCGCAGCGCGCGAGGCATGTGGTCGAGGGTCAGCGGAGTGCTGGTTTCGGCGACGGCGACCATGCGATGGATCTCGTTGCTCAACTGTCGAATGTTGCCGGGCCAGGGATAGAGCACCAGGTGCTCCATGAGATCGTCGGCGACACGGATGCATCCCTTGCCGAGTTCGTGCGACCACTTCAAGGCGAAGTGCTGGGCGAGCGGCGCAATTTCCTCGCGACGCTCTCTGAGCGGCGGCAGCGCGATGGGAATGACGTTGAGGCGATAGTACAGGTCTTCGCGGAAGCGTCCTTCGGCCACCAGTTTCTGCAAGTCGGCATTTGTCGCGGCGACGATGCGGACATTGACCGAGAAGGGGGACGTTTCGCCAAGCGGGTGAATCTCGCCGGACTCGAGAAAGCGGAGGAGTTTCGGCTGCAGGTCGAGGCCGAGTTCGCCGATCTCGTCGAGGAACAGCGTCCCGTCCCTGGCGGCGCGGATGAGGCCCTGGTTGTCGCGGTCGGCGCCAGTGAAGGCGCCGCGCTTGAAGCCAAACAAGTGGCTTTCGAGCAGTTCGCGCGGGACCGCGGTGCAGTTGAACGGGATGAAGGGCTTCTTGGACCGTGTCGAATAGCGATGGACGGCGCGGGCCAGGACCTCTTTGCCGGTGCCACTTTCTCCGGTGACGAGCACCGTGACGTTGGCCTGTGCGATCTTGCGTGCGTAGATCATGACGTCGCGCATCTTGCCCGCGACAACCGAGTCATCGTCTTCGGCGGGGAGTTCGTCGACGGGCCACAGGGTTTGTCGTTCCTCGCGGTCGAGGCGTGCGCGTTCCAGTTCCAGGGCGGCGGCGACGATGAAGCCGATGCTGTTGACCGTGGCCTGGGACTCGACGTCGAGCGGGGCGTGGACGCGGAGTTCCACGGTGCGGCCTCGCGAGGTGCCGAGATTGAAGGTGCGCGCGGTTGCGGCGTCGGTGCACGCGCCACAGCTGGCGATTTCGTGTTCGGTGTCGTCGGCGGCGCGTGCGACGGCGCGTGCGCCAGTAATGCAGTCGGTCGTCTGGATGATGGCGATGAGGCCAGTTGCGAGGAGTTCGGGGCGTCCGGCGTGCATGAGGAGTGAGGCGAAGTCTTGAAGTG
>JBEBGB010000921.1:0-2045 GCA_040081675.1 Vicinamibacterales bacterium | reverse complement strand
TCTCAGGATGCGCGGGCATGAAATCCGCGTTGCCGCCAACGTGGCCAGTATCGGTGCCCGATGTGGCGTACCCCTCGGAAAGGGCAGGGGCCATCGATGCGAACGGGATAGAACCTGCCAACCCGCCGTCGCCGACAGCCTGGAGTCTTCCGTTCCAGCCCGACTCCGGAAGCCACACCTCTATCTGAATGTCCGAGTCGACCGAGGGCTTCGACGAGACCACAACGCGACAAAACGTCGGCAGCTTCGCGAATGCCTGCCGCAGTGCCCCGCCGGCAGATGCGCCAGTTGGCGAGAATGTGCCAGACGCCACGCGTTGAGCAGAGAGGACGCGAGCTGCCGGCAGCGCCAGTCGCGCGAGATCCTCGCACGAGCCGGCTGCCTCGGCTTGGTCTGCGCAGAGGAGCGCGGTCAGAAGAAGCACCGATGGCAGGCACGCTCGATGATTCATAGCCACTCCGAGACAGCCACGATGACTTCGCCCGAAGCCCTGTTCGCTACCGCCGATCAGGCAACTCGAACACGTAGATGGCGTGACCCGAATTCGGGTGGTGCACCTCGGGAATGATCGCGCGGGGCACCTGGCGCGGACTTCCACCGCCAAGCCCCGTCGTGACCGCGATGTACTGCTTGCCGCCCGCCGTGAACGCCACCGGGAAACCCTGCACCGAGGTGCCGAGGCGCGTCTCCCACAGAATCTTGCCCGTCTTCACGTCGAACGCGCGGAAGCGGCGATCGAGATCGCCCACAAACGCAATGTTGCCCGCGGTAGAGAGCACCGCCGTCAGGAACGGCACGCGCTGCTGATAACTCCACAGCTCCTTCAAGGACGCAGCATCGTAAGCGGCTAGTTTGCCAACATTGCCGTCGCTGCCCGGCATTTCGAAGAAGCGGCGATCGGCGTTGGTGCCACCGGCGCCGTCGCGCAGTTCAGTTGCGCGACCTAACATCTCCATGCACGACTGCTGCAATGGAATGATCAGCGCGTTGGTCGGCTGGTGATAGCTCATCGCCTGCCAGTTGTGTCCACCCTCGGTGGAGGGGCACGACTGAAGCCACTGCTGCACCTTCTGCTCGATGACGTCGTTGCGATAGGTGACCAGACCAGTCTGCGGATCGATGCGGTCGTAGACGTTCTGGAAGACCGCCTCCTTCGCGCCGAGGAACTTGCCGTTCCGACGATCGAGCTTCCAGAGAATGCCCGACTTGCCGATCGAGAACACGAACTTGTCCGGGCCGTTGTCGACGAGCACGCGCTCGAACACTTCGTCGAGATCGAACGACTCGCCAGGCACATGTTGGAAGTGCCACGCCAACTTGCCGTCGTCCACGTTCAGTGCGACCGTCGACGCCGAGTACAAACCCTTGTCGAACACCGACGTGCCTCGACTGGCCGGCATCCACGGCTTGGCTTGCGCAATGCCCCAGTAGGTGAGGTTCAGGTCGGGATCGTAGCTGCCAGCAATCCACGTCTCGCCACCCTGACGGAAGTTGTCGCCCAACTTGCCCCACGTGTCGCCGCCTGGTTCGCCGTTGTGCGCCAGCGTGTTGAACTTCCAGAGCTGCTGGCCGGTGTTCACGTCGTAGGCGCTGATGAAACAGCGATCCGGACCGAACCGAGTGCACCCCTGCAGCCCCTGAATGACCTTGCCCTTGGCCACAATGGGACCGCTCGTATTCGAGTAGCCCTTGGCCCGATCAGCAATGGTCGTCTCCCAGACCTTCCTGCCATTGACCGCGCTCAGCGCGACGATGCGTGCGTCGGTGGTGGCGGCGATGATCTTGTCCGCATAGATCGCGATGTTGCGCATCGAGCCAAAGCCGATGTTCTCGACCGGACCGACCTCGTTCTCCCAAATCAACTCGCCCGTCTTGCCGTCGAGCGCCTGGATCGTGTTGCCGGTGTTCCAGAGATACATGACACCGTTGTGGACGAGCGGCATCGTCTGGTTCGCACCGCCTTCGTTCATGTTCCAGACCCACGCAAGGCGCAGGTCCTTCACGTTCGCAGCGGTCACTTCGTTGAGCGGGCTGTAGCTTGTGCC
>JBEBGB010000920.1:0-2050 GCA_040081675.1 Vicinamibacterales bacterium | reverse complement strand
GGCGGGCGACGTGTCTGTGGCTATCGAGCGGCCGATCCGCCAACCAGTCTTGCGGGAAACGTCACGACGGCTCGCAACAGCCCCAGCACGCCGTCGACAGCGATGCCCGCCAGCCGGAACGGAAGAAGCACGAGCCACACGAACGGATAGAGAACCAGCGCCAAGAGCGCGAGTGGCCAGCAGAGCACCAGCAGAATGCACCACAATAAGAATTTCGCCATACCTGACAATACGATCGGCGCGCTTGCAAGTTCGCCCGGGTCGCTGCCTCGTCCGAATCAGTGTTCGGTTCATCTCTAATTGCCCTTTTCAACTGCACGACGGCACGGCGTCGCTGGTCGGCTAGTTACCCTCGGCGCGTGCGTGCTTCAGAGCGCGCGCAGCCCACAGCAGTTCACGGAAGAATCGCTCTACCTGGTTGACCCGTCCTTCCTTCAGCGGCTTGAACAGCTCTGGATTTGCCGGCACTGGCTCGTGCATGACGGCCAGGTACACGGCGACCGGGATGTGAATCGCGCTACGAACCGGCCACATCTGCATCTCGATCGCCACCTGCCGAAGTTGTTCGACCGCGCGTGCGCCGCCAGCATTGCCGTAGCTGACAAAACTTACTGGCTTGTTTACCCACTCGGGGTAGATGTAGTCGATCGCATTCTTGAGCACCGCCGGATAGCCATGGTTGTACTCGGGTGACACAATTACGAAGGCATCGCCGTCAGCAATCCGATCCGCCCAGCGTTGCACACCCTCATCGTCGTACCGTCCCTTCTTCCACATCGGCGAGGCTGGTTCGTCGAAATGCGGCAGCGGGTAGTCGCGCAAGTCGATCAGTTCGACGTCGACATCCGGCAGAGCCTTTGCCTCGTCGAGGATCCAGTGCGCCGGCTTGTCGCCAAAGCGACCCTTACGAGTCGTACCGAGAATGATCTTGAGCTTGATGGTCATGCTGTCGCGCCTCCGGCGCGTCGCCGCGGACCAGACATCATCAGCGATCCACTGCCGCATTACTACGAAGACTCGGCATCTGTGTGAGACTGAGTGATTGGAGTTACTGAGGCTTGTGAGGACCGCGTGAACTACCTGCGCGCAGGGCTCGACGCAATGTTCAGCTCAGAGATCAGCATGGACGACGCACGCGTGCGAGTGCCTGGCAACCTCGCGATCAGGCTGTCGACGGTGTTCGGGAACAGACGGATCCATCGCTTGATGGATCCGTTTCTCACGCCTGGCGCCGTGGTGGTGGACGTCGGCGCAAACATCGGTATCAACACCGTCTACGTCGCTCAACGCGTTGGGCCTCGCGGGCGCGTGTGGGCGGTGGAGCCAGCGGCGGACAATCTCGCGGTGCTGCGTGAGAACGTCGAACGCAATGGACTCCGCAACGTCACCATCGCCCCGGTGGCAGCCGGCCGCACGAGTGAAACGCGCCAGTTCTTTCTGCGCGGCGATATCAGCGCCGTCAACAGCTTCTATGAAGAGAGCGTCTACGCGGAGGTAACCGATGTCGTCACGGTTCAATCCGAACCTCTCGACATGCTCGTCGAAGGGAATGTGGACCTCGTGAAGATCGATGTAGAAGGCGCCGAGCTGGACGTTCTCGGAGGAATGACGCGCCTCCTGCGGTCCCCTCGCATCCGTCTCGTGGTGGAATGGCATCCGCTTCTACAGGAGAAGGCTGGCTACGCTGCCAATGCCCTCCCGCTCGCGCTGGTAGACATGGGATTCGAGCTTCAGGCTGCGTCGCACTCGAGCGTGAGGCCTGTCGCTCGACACAACATACAGGGACTGGTGGAGCAGTTGAAGCGCAGCGGCCGTCCAGTTGATCTTCTCGCGACGCGAACCTCGTAGCTCGCGCGTCTCTCACCGGCCTGCCCTGCCAGCCCAGCCTGCCTTGCCCGCCCTGCTACTCGGACTCCCGGATCGACAACGGTTGCGCGCCTTGCCATAACGCGCGACGACCGATTTCCTTCAGGTGTTCGGCGCCAGAAGAGAGTGTCAGAAAGTGGTTGCCGGCAAGCTGGCCAGCCTTGCTCGCAAACCTGGTGGGTCC
>JBEBGB010000213.1:0-8061 GCA_040081675.1 Vicinamibacterales bacterium | reverse complement strand
AGGCCCTAACGCCGACACCGAGGGCGGCGTGGATATCACGTCCGGCGGGCCGTTCAGCTTCGCGCGGTCGGTACGGGGGGAACAAACCGAGGGCAGACACAAAAAAAGGGGGAAGCCTTCTGGGCTTCCCCCTCTTCAGGTCTAGCTAGACGTCTCGCTTAGAACTTGATGCGAGCGCCGAGGAATGCACGACGCGGGTTGAGCCAGGCAATCTCGTCGCCGAACTTCGTGCTGCCGGTGCCGGCGACCAGATCTTCCGTGCGGGTCGCGCCCTGGCCGTTGAACACGTTGAAGAAGTCCGCGAAGAGCTCGGTCGTCGCCTTGCCCATGCGGAGGATGTACTGCGCGCGCAGATCGAACTGCCCCCACGAGGGGTTCTGCACCGCGGCTACGGCGCTCGGGTCAACCCAATTGTCGCTGATGCCGCCGAAGGCGAACGGCGTAGCCACCTGAATCGGCAGGCGGCGGCTGGACGCGAGTTGCGTCTTGTTTACGATCGTGCCCGAGTTCCAGCGATAGCCGGCGCCAAGCTCGATGTTCCACTTCGTGGTGTACGAGCCGCCAGCCTTGAACAGGTGATGAATCGTGCCGGGAACGACACCGTCCATGTTCGGCGCGCGCGGGTCGAGCCAGAATACGTCGCCCGCGAAGTCGGCGTTACCGTCCGAAACCGTGTTGCCCTTCGAGTCCAGGTAGCTGTAGGAAACCAGACTCTGCCACATGTTGGCGAAGCGCTTGCGGTAGACGAGTTCCAGACCGTTGTAGTCCCGCTTGCCGTCCTTCAGGGTCGCGAGGAAGAAATTCGCTGCCGGTGGGTTGGCGGGGTCGAAACCGAAGTAGTCCCAACCGAGGAACAGCGAGTTCGGAGCGTTGATATCGCCACCGTACTGCGAAGCCACGGTGTAGATGCCCGGATCGAAGTCTTCGAAGATGTCCCTGGTCTTGCGATTGTAATAAGTGACCGAGAAGCTCTGATTGTTGCCGAGGTCGGCCTCGTAGGCCAACTGCAGCTCGTCGGTGTACGGCGTCTTGGTGGCCGGAGCGAACATACCATCCGGAATCGCAGAGAAGCCGCGAACGCGGTAGGTGACCCACTGGTTGTTGAGGTAGGCCTGCTCTTCACGGGTCGAGCCGCTGGTCGTGCCCGCGAAGTTGGTCATGTCCATGCGGACCGGGTCGAAGTAGCGGCCCCAGTAGGCTGAGGCTTTTTGCGTGCCGTCGCCCTTGATGTCGTAGACCGCGCTCAAGCGAGGCGCCCAGGTCGTGTCGAACTTGAAGATGCTGAATCCGGTGGTCGAGAAGTGGTTCCAGCTCTCCGCACGAAGACCGACGTTCAACGCCAGGCGACCCAGCGAGAACTCGTCCTGAACAAAGAAGCCGTTACCGCGAATCTTCTGATCCTGCTTGCCGATCGCCGTCTGAGTGATGCGGTAGTAGTTCAGCTGATTGTCCGGGTTGCCAGCGGTGCTGTTGAACAGCAGCGAGGCACCAAGTTCAGCGGATGTGATCGTGCCGTTGCCGTCTGTGTCGTACCGCGAGTAGAACTGTGCGCGGTTCGACAGGCCGTTGATCGTCGAAATGAGACCGTTGAAGTCGCTCGCGTTGGTCACGTTGAACGTACGCGTGGACCACAGTGTGCTGTTCGCGATGCTGGCCGCAGTGACCGCGCCATACTGCGGTGAGATCGACGTGTACTGCGAACGGTCGGTGTCCGGCAGGTACAGCAAGTCTCGGATGTCCTTGTGCTGCGCGAACTCGTAGCCGCCCTTTAGGCGATGTTCACCGAGCTGATATTGCGCCGAGATCTTGAACTGCTGCGTCGGGCGTAACTCGGGCAAGTCCTGACCATAGCCTCCGAGCTGCTCATCCGCCAACGTGCGCGCTGTCGAGCGCTGGAACGCCACGGTGTTGCGCGCAGTCCTGAGCGTGGCAATGTCCGTGATCTCGGCGTCGTGCTTGTTGTAAGTCGCGTCGAGCAGGAGGCTTCCCCAGATGCGGCTGTAAGTGCCAGAGAGGTTGTTGCCGCCCTGCTTGCGCTGGCGGTCGCGGCTGTTGACAACCGTCGGATCGGTTGACCCGCTGCGGTTCTGGGGGTCGTTCAGGAACAGGAAGCTCATCGTGTCGCTATTGCTGGGCGCGTAGGTAGCCTTCACGAACCCCTGCTTGGCCGTCGTGTCAACTGTGCGCAGCAGAGCGCGCGTATCCTGAGCATTCACGTCTTCCGTGCGCTTCGTGTAACGGAAGCTACCGAAGGCCCAGAGGCTGTTCTTCGCGACCGGACCGCCGACGGTGAACGCTGTGTCCTTCGTGCTGAACGTGTTGTTCGGATTGTGCTCGTTGTTGGCAACCAGGTTGTTGTTCTGGAAGAAGTAGTTCGCCGAGCCCGAGTAGTTGTTGGAGCCGGACTTGGTGATAACCGTCGAGACCAGACCCGAGGCACCGACGAGTTCGGCTGGCAGGGCACCCGTGTAGACCTTCTGCTCCTGGATGATCTCGGTGTTCAGGTTGGCGCCGAAGGTTCCCGTGACGGGGTCGGTGACGTTGATGCCTTCGAAGTAGTAGAAGTTGTCGGTCGACGATCCGACGAAGTCGGACGCGCCGCCGGCATCCTTCCAGTTCATGCCCGAGCGCGACGCGGGGTTGCCCGACGCGTTCTGGCTGTCCGGCAGGACGCCAGGAACCAGTTGCAGGTAGCTCTGGTACGAGCGGCCCGTTGGCAGCGACTCGGTGAGCTGCAGGGTGATGTCCGTGCTGGTCGTCGCGCGCGTGACGTCGACGAGCGGCGTGCTCTGACCCTGAACCGTCACGGTCTCGGTAACCGTGGAGAGGGACAGCTCTGCGCGCAGGGTCGTAACCTGACCGCTTCGCACGAGAATGTCGACGCGCTGCAAGTCGCGGAACCCCGACAGCGACGCCTTGACGATGTACTGCGCCGAGGGCGCCAGCGCCTCGAGCGTGGCCACGCCTTCGCCGTCGCTCACGGCCTGCCGCGTCGTGACGGAGTCCGGCGCTGAGGCAGTCACGGTGACGCCAGGAAGGCGGCCGCCCTGCGGATCTTCAACAATGACCTGAATGGTACCGGTGGTACTCACCTGCGCCCAGACAGAGCTGGCACCTGTCAACAACAGGCCCAGCAGAACTACCGCGATACTACGAAGTCGCATGACTTCTTGCTCCTTGAAAGAGAAGGAACCGCCTCGTGGAACGCATTCGGAAACGCGAGCACGGTCGCCCTTCGGCCGCACATATCCAGCCAGAGTGGCGGGACTGCAGCGTTTTGTATCCAATTATTTTATGGCCTTCGTCGCTGCCTATATACAACTCGCCCCCACTTTCTCGGTGGTGGTCCCAAACCATCCAATTAATCGGATTGTTTGGAAATTGCTGAGTTTGTTGGGGTTGGCACGGCAGGAGGAGGGTGGATCGAGGAGGAGTGGCCTACCCCGATCAGCAGATCGGTGCGCGAGGGCATTGGCGTCCGGCTCCTGTCCCCGGGGTCGAGTGGCTATGGTGTAATCGGGATCGTGCGGCGCATTTCTCTCTGCCGGGTCGTCGTGTGGCTCTGCCTCGCGTGCTGCCTCTGCGTGTTCAGCGCAGCGATTGGGCGGGCGCAGTCGGTGCAGGGCAGTGCGCGCACGGTGCTGGCCGCTGTGGTTAGCGGCCAGGGACGTCCGGTCGTGGATGTGAGCCTCGACGACTTCGTCGTGACCGAGGGTGGCCAGCCGCGCGAAGTACTCGATGCGCACGTTGCCGACTACCCGTTGGCGGTGGTGCTGGACGATCGGCCCGCGGTCGACTCGAGCGTCGCCTTCGTACGTGCCGCGGCGCGTCGCTTCATCGAGCGCGTCGGCGAACGTCCCATAGCGCTCTTCAGGTTGACCGGGGGCGCGAACCCACTCACGACACTCGACGACGATCGCGCGACGGTGCTCGAACGGCTGGCCGAACTGAAGGCAGGTGTCGACATGCCAGCGTCGCCGCTCGAGACCATCGCGAACGCCGCCGCACTGCTCGAGAGCAGCGAGGCACCGTTCTCGGCCATCGTGGTTATTGCCGCCGCACCGGTTGATGCCAGTGCGCTCGTGCGTGGAGAGCTGCTACCCCAGGTCATCGAGAGCGGAGCCGCGGTGCACGTGGTTCAGGCGCAAGCGGCCGAGACAAACGCGCCCGCCGATCCAACCATTCCAGATCTGCTCCGCCTCATTGCCGACCAGACGCACGGGCAGTTCACGGCGATCTTCTCGACGGTGTCCTACAACGCGGCGCTGGACCGGCTGGCCGATCGCCTGGCGATCGAGATGATGGTGCAGTACATGGTTCCGCCCGGTCCGAAGGCCGGCGACGTGCAAGTTGGTGTGCGATTACCCGGGGCGAGAGTGGTGGGGTTGGGTGTGAGGTGAAGGAGCAGAGGTACTTACTGTCGTCCTCGGTGCTTGGTTCTTAGTTCTTGGTCCCTCGTCCCTGGACGGCGGCAGGGACGAAGAACTTGGAACGCGGTACGGGCCAGGAACGGAGAACGAAGGACCGAGAACTCTAACGAGGTCAGTTGCTGCGGGCCTCGACCTGCTTCAGCGCATCGGCGATCAGGCGTTCGTTGTCTTCCTTCGAGATGTTGCGTTGAAGGATCTTCGACGCGATCGACACCGACAAATCCACGGCTTCGGCGCGAATCTGCTGAATGGCGCGGCCCGTCTCGAGCTGAATCTGACGCTCGGCGTTCCGCATGATGCCTTCGGCTTCGGCCTTGGCCTTCTGGCGCATCTCTTCACGCAGCCGATCGGCGTCGGAACGAGTCTGCACCATCATGGCTTCGGCGTCGGCGCGTGCCTTCCGAAGGATCTGAACCGACTGCTGTTCGAGCTGTTCCAATTCCCGTTTCGCGGTCTGGGCATCGTCAAGAGCCTTGCGAATGCCCTGCTGACGCGTGTCCAGCGCTTCGAGCAGTGGTCGCCAGGCAAACTTGCCGAGCAGGAACACCAGCGCCAGGAACGTGAGAATGGTCCAGATGAAAAGCCCTGGATCGGGCTGGATCAGTGGGTTGTTCATCGAATCGACTCTTCTCTAATTTTCTCGGCTTGCAATGCCTCTCGGCACGCGTCCACTGCTTCTCGGCGCGGGTCAGCCGCGAACGATGTCACGGCTGAGTGAGCGCTGGACTGTCAACTACTTCGTGAGGACGATCAGGAGCGCGAACACTTCGGCAAGAATCGCGACGCCTTCGAGCAGGAACAACGGCAGGTTGACGGCGCCGGTGATCTGGCTTGCCGCGCTGGGCTGCCGAGCAATGCCTTCAGCCGCGCCGGCCGCCAGTTTGCCAATGCCAAGACCCGCACCAATTACAACGAGGCCCAGGCCCAGGCCCGCACCCATGAACGCAATCGCATTACCTTCCATGTCGTCTCTCTCCTCAGTCTCGAAGTGTTGAAGTCTCGCTCAGTGATGAACGTGGATAGCCATTCCAATGAACACGGCCGACAGCAGCGTGAAGACGTATGCCTGCACCAGAACCACGATGATTTCCAGGCCCGACAAGGCCGTGGCCAGCGGCACCGAGACGGCGAGGCCCACGCCAACGCCCGCGGCCGCTTGACCGAACATCTCGGCGAACAGGAAGACGAACGACAGAATCGCCAGAACGGCAATGTGTCCGCCTGTCATGTTGGCCGCAAGTCGCATCGTCAGTGCGAACGGCTTGACCAGCATGCCTATGAGTTCGACGGGAATGAGGATTATGTAAATCGGCCAGACCAATCCGTGAGGCACGAGATTAATCCAGTGCTTGACGAATCCGTGCGCTCTCGAACCCGCGATGATGATCGTGGCGAAAACAATCACAGCCAGCGCTGCCGTGACATTGAAGTTGCCGGTGACCGTCGTTCCACCATGAAGCAGTTGCTTCAGGAACGAGTCGTCGCTGGTGTGCAGCACGAAGTGATCGAGCAGACCGACCACCTCGAACACGGGAATCAGGCCGATCGCGTTTGCCGCGAGGATGAACACGAAAAAGGTCAAGAGGAGCGGGGTGTAGGTGTTCACCCACTTCTTGCCCACGTTCGGCAGCGCAATCGAATCGCGAATGAACTCGACCAGGGCCTCGATCGCGTTCATGAACCCGCTCGGAATCTTCCGATCCTGACTCAGGTACTTCCGAACCGTCACGGTGATGACGATGAAAACCAAGGCGGCGACCAGCCACAGCATGAGCACATGCTTGGTCACCGAGAAATCGATACCGAGCAACCTGGGCAAATGAATGAGCGGATGCTCGTGGCTGCTGTTCGAGACGTGCTCGATGATCGTCTCGCCCGCGTTGAATTTCTCCGCGGCGCCGGCGGCGTGTTCTTGAACTTCTTGGCCCAACATCATCTGTTACGTGTGCGCCTTTGCGCTGAAGAGACGCTTGAGAAACATCGCTTCGACGAAATGGAGCGCTATGAAATAGCTGCTAAAGCTCACGACGAACGGCACGGACGGCACCTGCACCATTTTGAGAAGCACGGCAACGTACGCACCGAAGAACACGAACTTGAACCCGAACGCCGCCGTCATGAAACCTGTCAGCGCCGGCGGATCCCGTCGATAAATCCGTTCTGCCACGACCCAGGAGACGCAGGCCACAATCAACGGACCCACCATCCCGTAGAACACGGCGGCACTGACCTCGGTTCCACCAGCAGCCGACGCGACGAGCCACGCAACCAGGCTGCACCCAGCCATCCACGCGACTTCAATCATCTTATGGCGGTCATTTCGAGGTATTCACTTCGAGACGGTTATTTCGAGACGGTTACTTCTTGAACACGACTTTCGCCAGTCCCCAGAACCCGACCACGAGGCCGAGCACCAACCCACCCAACAGAAACCAGTGGGACGAACCACGCCACGAGTCCAGCGCGTAGCCGATACCACCGAGCAGAATGATCGCGCCAATCAGCGTGTAGCTGCCGCTGGCCGCTTCTTCTGACTCCTGAACGGTCTCCTGGAAGGCTTCGAGGGACTTTTCCAATCCTTCGAATGGCGTGCGGCGATTGTCATCGGGCATAGCTCAGACCGAAAATCTGTCGCACGCAGACGGGAGAGTATACCCCATATTGTGAAAAAGTTCACCAAGTCTGAATTGCATGTTTTCGGCCCAAATGAAGCCGAAATCGGCTCCCGCGAAGCGCCTCGCGCGACGTCTGACCGGGCCGAACCTCCCGCCATCAGGGCGCACCCGTCGCGCTCGTCGACGGGGCCAGCACCGGGCCGCCCAGAGGCTTCCCGTCCGGGCCGCAAGGCGCCGCGGCCAGGAACTGATTCGCCGCCGACGCCGCTTTCAATGCAGGAGTCACGGTGGTGTCGCACGCCGCCAGGAACTCCGCCTCGAACCTGGAGTCGACTCGAGCCGCAACCTTGAGCGCAGGCAGGTGCACCCGGCTTGCGATCGGCGGGGCGATCGACAGTGCGGCAAGGATGACCGCCAGCGTTATCGCGGTGGAGAGCGCCGGGCGAAGCCCGCGGAACGCGGCGATGTCGCGAGTGCCCAGGCGCGCATCGACGCGACCCACAGCAACAATCGCCGCGGCGCTCACCAGCCCGTGTGTCACGGCCAGAACCACGGCTCCTGTCACGGCGTACGGCATCAGCGTCATGAGTCCAAGAAGCGTCATCGCAGCCTGCGCCATCGACACGTAGCCAACCACGCGCAGCCAATCGGTTTGCCGCACTGCGAGAATGAGCGTGAGGACAACGCCGGCAATGGCGAGTCCTCCGACGTACGGCGACACCGCGCGCACTGCGTCGGGTACGAGCGGCAGCGTGAAACGCACGAGTCCGAACGCGCCGACTTTCACCAGCCCCCCCGACAGCAAGACAGCGGCGCCCGGAGGCGCTTCGGACAGAACGTCAGGTAGCCATCCGCGTAGAGGCGCGAGCGACATCGCGACGATGAAACCGACAAGGAAAGTCGCACAGATCCACCCTTGAAACCCCGACGAAATGGACAGCGTCTGGAGCGCCGTCAGATCGAAGCCGCTGGCAGTGTTCGCCTGGTAGGCGAGTGCTGCCAGAGTCACGACGCCC
>JBEBGB010000919.1:0-2053 GCA_040081675.1 Vicinamibacterales bacterium | reverse complement strand
GATTCGCGCACTGCAGGCTTCCCTGCCCGCGGCGTCTCTTCGCTTACGCACGGCAGCCGCGCTCGTCGAAGGCGTTGCCGATGGGTATCGTGTCCGCACCACTGCTGGTGAGACCTTCGGTGGTCGCGTCGTTGTCGTCGCAACACCTGCGTATGCAACAGCGTCCCTGTTGCGGGAGGTGGCATCGGAGGTTTCTCGTGTGTGCGGAGACATTCGCTACGCGTCGGCGGTGACCGTTTCTCTCGCCTTTCGACGCGAGTCCGTTCAGCATCCGTTGAACGGATCCGGCTTCGTGGTGCCGCGCGCCGAGAAGACCGGCATCATGGCCGGTTCGTGGCTGTCGTCGAAGTGGCCGAATCGGGCGCCCGAGGGGTTCGTGCTGCTTCGCGCGTTCCTCGGCGGCGCTCGCGACCCTGGGGCCATCACCAAGTCCGATCGCGACCTCGTCGACACGGCGATGCGAGCCCTCAGACCGCTGCTCGGGATTACCGGGGAGCCGCTGTTTACCCGCATCTATCGATGGGAACGCGCAAACGCCCAACACGAGGTTGGTCATCTCGATCGCATGGCGGCAATCGACCGCTCGCTCGCCTCACGTCCAGGGCTCTTCATCACAGGCAGTGGCTTTCGCGGCGTCGGCATTCCCGATTGCATCGCCGACGGTCGCGCCACAGCACGGCAGGTTTCTACATGGCTCGGTTCATCCGTTTCCTAGCATCCGTTCTTGCGCTTTCGTTCGTGGTCGCTCCCCTGTTCGCGCAGCAGCCTGCGTCGACGTCCGTCGTTCCGCCAGAGCTGCAGAAGCTGATGCTGCAGATCAAGAGCGCTGATACCGACCTGCTCGCTGTCTCCGAGGAGGATGGTCGGTTCTTGCGCGTGATGGTCACCTCGAGCAATGCCACGCGCGCGCTCGAGATTGGCGGCGCCAACGGCTACTCCGCTATCTGGATCGGGCTCGGCCTGCGCCAGACGCACGGTCACTTGACGACTATCGAATTCGATCCGGCGCGAGCAAAGACCGCAGCCGAGAACATTCGCAAGGCAGGCTTGTCAGACATCGTCACCGTCGTATCTGGCGATGCGTTCATGGCCATTCCGAAAGTGCAGGGCGAGTTCGACTTCGTCTTCCTGGACGCCTGGAAGCGCGACTACAAGCGTTTTCTGGATATGGTCTTTCCGCGCCTGCGTCCGGGCGGCTTGTTCCTGGCGCACAACGTCGTGAACAAGAAGAACGAGATGACAGATTTTCTGACCGCGGTGCAGACCGACCCGAGAATGTTCACGTCAATCGTGACGCCGTCCGGCGAAGGCGTCTCGGTCACAGTGAAGGGTCGCTGAGGATCGCGTGACGAACGTTCTCGACTGGTTGCTCGACTCGGATCCGTCGATTCGCTGGCAGGCCATGCGCGACTTGCTGGACGAGTCGCCAGCGACGGTTGCGCGCGAGCGTTCGCGCGTGGCTCTGGAAGGTTGGGGGGCGCGGCTGCTCGACCTTCAAGGACCCGACGGCCATTGGGGCGGAGCGGCGTTCGTCCCACGCGCCTGGATCTCCACGCTGGACACCCTGCAGCTGCTGCGAAATCTTGGTGTAGATCCGGCGAGCGATCGCGTGCGAAGCGCCATCGGCCAGGTGCGCGAACAGTGCACGTGGGGAAAGGAATGGGGCGATTCGCCGTTCTTCGAAGGCGAGGTCGAGCCGTGTATCAACGGACGTGTGCTCGCAATGGGCGCTTATTTCGGTGAGACGAGCGATCGTCTCCTCGGTCGGCTGCTTCGAGAGCAGTTGAGCGACGGCGGCTGGAACTGCGACGCCCCGCCTAGCCAGCGATCGTCGTTTCACTCGACGATCTGTGTGCTCGAAGGATTGCTGGAATACGAGACGGCGAATGGCCCGAGGCCAGACGTGACGCTCGCGCGCCTTCGCGGACAAGACTACTTTCTTGAACGCCGTCTTTTTCGATCGCGCTCAACCGGACAGATCATCAGTCACGATCGAAAGACGCGATCCGCCGCCGCGTGGAGTCAATTTTCGTTTCCCACGCGCTGGCACTAC
>JBEBGB010000918.1:0-2056 GCA_040081675.1 Vicinamibacterales bacterium | reverse complement strand
CGTTTCCACTGACCGGATTCGTTTTCGGGGTGTCGAAACCCGCGCTCGGCGAACCGAATCCCGATACGCACGAGCGCATAGTGCCCGGCGCGTGAGCAAGACTCCGCCATCCGTCGACACATCGGACAATTTAACTGCCACGTCGCCGAGTGGTTCGCGGTCTCCTCGATCCGAGGGAATCGCTCCGAGTTTGATCGTGGCGCAACTGTTCATCACCGAGGGTTTGCCCTTCACTCGTTGATCCTGCACAGCTCAGCTGAGCTGTGCGATACTCGCGACCCCGGGGCGATATGGCATACAACATCTTCCTCAGTCACAAACACTCAGACGCCCGCATTGCCGTCGAACTGGCCAAATTTCTGCGCCAGAAGAGTGGCGGTCGCGTTCAGGTGCACCTCTCGTCGGATTCACGCTTCTCGGGACCCAAGTTCGGTAAGAACCTGAATGCGGAGCTGAGAACGGCCCTCTGGGATACCGACGCGTTCGTGCTGCTCTACACGACAGGCGACCAGGACTGGTCGTATTGCATGTGGGAGTGCGGGATGGCCACGGACCCGCAGAGCCCGGATACCGCCGTCATCGTGTTCCAATGCGGCACCGATGTGCCGGGCCCGTTGATGGATACCGTTCGCGTCAACGCACGGAAGTACGACGACATTTTGAAATTCACACAGGCGCTGTTTCTGGAGACGTTCTTTACTCAGCAAACCGAACCTCTCTGCCCGGGCTGGAAGGAAAGCGACTGCGAGGAGCCGGCTCGCGAGCTATTCGAAGTGCTACAGCGCGTCCTTCCCATGCACGACCAGTCGGAGGTGTTCTCTCCGTGGCCGAGCATGTGCATCGAAATGCCGACCGAGAGCATCGGAATGTTGGAGGCGGAACGGTCGCGAGCGGCCGAGATCATCCAGAAGACAGCGACCGTTAGCGGAGATGCGCGCGCAGCCGAAATCTTCGGGCTCACCAGCTTCGGTGTGAAACGCCTCTTCGGTGACGTCCTCGACCAGTGGGTCCGCCAGTTTCCGGAACGACCGACGAACTGGCTTGGCTTCTGCTGCGAGCAGATCGCACAAGGCGCGGCCCGGGAACTACCAGTCGTCCGCTGTGCGCCCATCAAGGACTCGGCGGGACAGGCCGAGTTCACGCCTCTCTTGACGCTGGTTCGCCGAGTCCCGTGGGAAGGGAAGATGCTCTTCGACTTCGCCCTCTACGACTTGTCGGATCCGCGGGGCACGCTGGTGACCGAGCGGATGCTTGCCGCGGGCGAGATCTTCAGCCGGCGAATTGGTTCGACCGGTCCTTCGGCAATGCCACTACGAACACTTCGGCAGGAGATGAAAAGCGCAGGCAAGAACCGTGTGCCGCTCGTAACGGAATCCAACGCCGTGATCTACGTGATCCATCGCAGCACTATCGATGCCTTTCTCTTGGACTGCGGCCTTGATCAGCCAACGGTTCAGGATCTGTTAAACGAGCCAGGGAACAGTGAAGCGTTCGAGCGCAGCTTCGCCATCGTTGCGAAGGGGGCGACTCTTGCTGATGCCGCCGGTGCCATGACAAGCCAGTGCAGTGACGTGTTCGTTACCGAACACGGCCGCAAAGACGAGCCGCTTCTGGGCTGGCTCACAAACGCGGACCTGACTCGAAGCGGCACTGCACCGGGAGTTTAGAACGCGGCATGCCCCGGATTGAGGGCCGTCTGAGAGCCTCCAGCAGCACTCACCAGCACGCCAAAGCCGTGCGCCGGAAGTGGCCAGAATTCGGCGAAAAGGCGGGATTTTTCAAAGAGTGGTGCGCCCGGCAGGTTCGGAACCGCTCGCGCCGAGCGAAGCGAGGGGCGGCGCTTCAGTGAAGACTGGCGGGAAATCGGGAGTCGCCCGCGACGAGCGAAGCGAGGCGCGGGTCTCGACGAACGAGCCCGGCAGGTTCGGAACCGCTCGCGCCGAGCGAGAGCGAGGGGCGGCGCTTCAGTGAAGACTGGCGGGCGTGACCACATCGCAATTTTGCGATGTGGTGCGCCCGGCAGGATTCGAACCTGCGACCTTTGGCTTCGGAGGCC
>JBEBGB010000917.1:0-2057 GCA_040081675.1 Vicinamibacterales bacterium | reverse complement strand
GCACGCTGCGCGACGCACAGGGACCTACGTGGCGCGACGCCTGGATTTCCGTCGCGGTCCAGATTCAGCACGGAGGACGACAGCTATTGGGGAAGCTGCACCACAAGCGCAGGAATATCGGTCGTCACAATCTCCCAGACGATGTCGTGGTCGACGTCGTCGTAGCCATGAATGAGTCTGTTGCGTAAACCCACGATGACGACCACTGGATGCCGGGCTGGCGCGTACGCTCCTCAGCAGGCACTCTGGCGGCCGCTTCGCCGATGATCTCGAGCAAACGGACGACGGCAAGGGCTAGGAGGCGGTCGGTATCCAGATCGGCGCGGCTGCGTCCGCGCATGATGTCGGTGAGTTCGTGCGCGTGGTCACGCATGTGACGAAGGCTGACCGACGGATCATGCCGCGACATACTGGTCCTCGGCCTCGGCGAGCACCCGGTCACGGAAGTAGCGGCTCAGCGATGCGGGCGTGTGGAGGTCCACCGCGCGATGGAACAGACCGCTCAGTTCATCCTGCATCGCGAAAAAGGCCAGCCCAGGCGTGCGTCCAGGCTCGAACTCGACGAGGACGTCGACGTCGCTGTCTGGGCCGAAGTCATCGCGAAGGGCCGACCCGAACAGCGCCAGACGCCGAATGTGATGCCGCCGGCAGAATGCCGAGACAGCCCCGCGATCGATCGAGAGGTTCGGGCTCATGGCGTGGTCGATAACGATTAACGCGCGCCAGTGGCGGGTCGCGGCAGGGGTTGGTACCCGATGCCTTCAGAGTTAGCCGCGCCGATCCAGAGGGTGTCGCCCATCACTACGCCGGTCGAGACAACGGCAATATTTGGATTAGGCACCGCATAGGCCAGGACGGTCCACGCCAGTGTCCTGGGATCGAGTTGCGCCACGACATAACCGCGATGGCAACTCGTCAGGACTGGGTTGTCGACCACCGCAAGTCGAGTGCCCCCGCAGGCTGGTTCGTCATACATTGGGCCAGCTCCGATGAGCCGCTCACCGCTCCAGCGCAGGTTGTCAGGCATGAAGGCCGGCGCCTGCGACTGGCGCAACGGCTTGGACGGGTCCTGGCGCGAAAAGACAACAACTGTGTGCGTGCCAAACGAGACGACATAGAACTCTCGTTCATCGAGGGAGATCTCGATCCCGTTATTGCCGGCCAGCTGGGTCCCCGGAACCACACGGAATGAATCTGTGCCGGGTTTCCACTCCATGACGTCGCCCGTGGATTCGCCCCTGAGTCGCTGTGCATTGGTGCTGCCGGGACGCTGCGGAACCGTGGCGATGATGGTGCCATCCGAGAAGGCCGCAACGGAGTTCGCAGCTATGCGGCTCGACGACGCCTGAGAGCCGACGTTGGCGTACGCCTTGTTTCCTTCGGGCATGGGAACGCAGCCTGTCCACGTCAAGGAAGGCTCAGCACTCCTCACATCGACGGCGAACACCTGGATGCTTTCGAACGGAGCGTGGCTGACAACATAGAGCCGGTAGAGTCCGGGAGCCTGAGCGCGACGCAGATAGAGGCCATGCGCGTTGAAGGTGCTGGCGTCCGGCGGGGCGGGGCAATTCGGAAACAGCGTCTTGTCTGGACGCTGTTGCGCCGGGCCGCCGGTGTAGAAGGTCCGCGCTGTCTTGGCATTGGTATCAACCAACTTCAGACCCGCACCTTCCTTCATTCCGCTGGCGATGAGCCAGCGTGTGCCAGGAATGGGAACGAGATCTTCCGGGTTCTGCGCACCGCACACAAAATTTAGTCCGTTCGTCGGCGCGCAGGCGGCCGAAGCCTGGGCCGGTTGGGTCTGAGCCGAGAGGGGCGATACCGGTGCTATGGCGGCGGCCAGCAAGACGATTGCCGCAATGGTGCGTTTACTATTCATCGAGCCCCCCATTCATCACTAACAGTCGTGGCAGTCGGCCACGCCGGATTACAGCTGAAACACCAGGAAGGTACCGCGGAGGTTGGCGTTGCTCGCGGGCTTCGTCATGGTGGCATGGTGGCCAAAGGCGTATACGAACTTCGGGTTCGCGACGAAACACGCCGCGCGCCAACCGGTG
>JBEBGB010000916.1:0-2061 GCA_040081675.1 Vicinamibacterales bacterium | reverse complement strand
AAACTCCGCCGATTTTACTCCGAGTCAGCGGCCGACAGTTGCCGTAGGAATCGGCGCTCCCAGCTCGATGAGCTTGCGCTCGACCCGGTCCTGGATCCAATGCGGATCCCACCACTCCACGGGGTTCACCGGGTGGCCGCCGACCAGCATGGTGAAGTGCACGTGATCACCCGCTGCAAGCCCCGTCATGCCGCTTCGACCAAGTGTCTGGCCCTTGGTCACACTGTCTCCCACCTTCACGTCGATCGAGGAGAGGTGCCCATAAAGGGACGCCACGCCCATGCCGTGATCGATGATGACGCAGTTGCCGTAGATGCCGAGCCAGTCGGCGTTGACCACGGTGCCGCTGTTCGAGGCCAGCACGGGCACGTTCGCCGTTACGGCGAGGTCGAATCCGAGGTGTGTCTGCTGGTCGACTTCCTTCCCGTTGTAGACGTAGGTGCGCGCATCTGCAAACGCGGCTTCAACTTTCGAGTTCCCCAGCTGGACGAAAGGACCCTTCCAGAGGATTTGGGCCGGAGAGTTCTTCGACAGCGCGGCGATCTGCGCGCTGTTCGCCTTCCGTACGTCGCCGTTCACTTTCAGGAAACCGGCCAGAGGATCGTTGGGATTGTCGGCACGGTGGACGGTCCCCGGCGTGTCCGTTCTGACTTCCGGCGAGTGCGCCAGAATTTCGGGCACGACGCGGTTGAAGAAGCGGTCGTCTACCGAGATGCGGCTCTTCCGAAACGGCTTCTCGAACACCTCGTCGATGAACGACACGTGGGCCTCGTTACCTGCCGCGTCCCGAGCGAAAGCCACGACGGGCGTGCGAAGGGGCTGGTCGTTGAGCAGTGCGAAGAATGCCACCTTCAGTGACGGGTCGCTGCCGATACCGGCTCCACTGGCGGGAAACCCTTGATACTCGATGTCGCCAACCTTCACGCCGGAGTCGACGTCTGGCGGAGTCGCGCGGTAGATGACCAGTTCCGAGCCGCCGTGATTGAGGTAGTGCTTCGAGGACACGACCGCGATACGCGGCGGTTCGAGTCGAACCTGGACGTCCTTGGTGACCGTTGTGCTGACATCCCGAAGCCGAAGGAATGACGTGCGCACCGCTGTGATCGTGATCGTCGCGGGACCCTGTTGCAGCTCGGGGAGCGCTGCCTTTCCGATGGGCACCGAGACCTGGAGATGATCGGCGTCGAGGTGCTTCAGCGTTGCCGCGCGCGGTTCCGCCTCGCTGTACAGGGGGTACGACTTCCCGTTCTGTTCGAGGGTGGCCTCGAGTCGCGTGAAAAAGCTGCGCGCCGCGCCCGCGGTGAACTGCAGCGAACCGGAGGTGCCAATGGGGCCGACCGGCTGCTCGATGACGAGAGTGGCGGGTGTCGTGCGGCCGGCGGCGAGGTAGGAAACTCCGATGAGTGCAACAAGCAGGAAAAGCACAAATGCAAGCCAGCGCATGGACACCATCATACGCAGTTTGCTAAACTCCAAGGTTCCTGAACGGCACGTGCCGGTATCGTCTAGGGGTCAGGACACGTGGTTCTCAGCCACGGGACCGGGGTTCGATTCCCCGTACCGGTACCAACCTTCGCTCATGACTCACGCGAAGGTTGCCCACCGTAGCTTGCGCTGTTTGCGTCAAGCGAAGGTGGGCTGCTCACGGCATCATTCCAGTCGACAAAAAACCCCACGCACAGTGCGTGGGGTTTTGTTTGGCCTTCGCGCGCGACCAGCCTCTTCGAGTTAGCGCTGCCGCCCTCGATAGCCGGCGTCGTAGCCTTGCCGGAAGGCGTCTCGATAGTCGCGTTTGTACTCGTCCCGCGATCCGAAGCGACGATCGTAGTCGTGGTCGCCCTGACGATACCGACCTTCGCGGACCGGATCGAAACGGTCTCCCTTTTGTGCCGCGCGTTCACCAGCCTCAAGGCCGTCCCTGTAGCCGGCATCGCTAGCCGCAGACGTGAAGCGACCGCGGTCGCCCACCGAAGGATTCTGGTTGGGGTACGAAGGCGCCGGGAAGCCGCGGCGAGTGTCCCCGTTGGCGCCGCGCGCACTCATCCGGAAACCTTCGTCGTA
>JBEBGB010000915.1:0-2063 GCA_040081675.1 Vicinamibacterales bacterium | reverse complement strand
CGCGGAGCGACCATCGGCTTCCGCGACTACAGTCACCCGGTGTTCGAGGTCTTCAAGGCGCCAAGAAGCGGCGACTTCTCTGCCGCGCGCGTCCTGCGGTACCGCTCGCTTCAGACAACCCCAGACTCGCGCGTGCTCGCCCGGTACGACGACGGCGGCGTGGCGGTGGCGGAGCGGCGCGTCGGGACCGGGCGCGTCATTCTGCTCACCACGACCCTCGACGACTCGTGGAACGACCTGGAACTCAAGCCGGTCTACTTGCCTCTCGTGCACCAGTTCGCTCGCTACATTTCGCAGTACGAACAGTCGACGTCGTGGGCCACGGTTGGTCAGGTCGTCGATGTGGCCACGTTGCTCAAGTCCAAAGCGGACCGCGTGGTGGTGACGCCAGGCGGCGAGCGACGACCGATGTATGCGAACGAGCCGTCGATTCTCGAACTCGTCGAGCACGGTGCCTACGAGATCCGTTCGACGGCAATGCCGTCGGCCCGGCCCGATCGCATTGCGGTGAACCTTGATCCGGCGGAGTCGGACCTGGCGTCGATCGACACCGGCGAACTCGTGGCAGCGGCGACGGGTCGTGCGGCGCAAGCGACAGCGTCCGCCGAGGGCCCGTCTACCCTGACGCCTGAAGATGCCGAAAAACGGCAGAACCTCTGGTGGTATCTGCTGATGGGCGGACTCGCACTCCTGGTCGCGGAGCTGATTGTGGCCAATCGACTGTCGCGAAACGAAAGATTCACGTAAAGACACCGCAGGTCCCGGGTGTATTCTTCAAGGGACTCTGTAGGAGGGCCGACGATGGCTTATGGACCGGGTGGCTCCGATCGTCGTGAGGAGCTCGTCGCTGTCATTCATCGCGTCAGAAATCGCTGGCGGCTGAAGCTCGCGCTCCGGGGGGCGGTCATCGTGGTCGCGGGCACACTGCTCGCGCTGCTCCTGTCGGCGTCGAGCCTCGAAGCGCTTCGTTTTTCGCCAACCGCAATCATCGCGTTCCGCCTGATCGCGTTCCTGGTCTTTGCCGCGCTCGTCGTCGTCGGCTTTGTGCAGCCGTTGCGTCGGCGCGTCTCTGACGGACAGGTCGCCCTTTACCTGGAAGAGAAAGACCCGACCCTCGAGGCCGCGATTCTGAGCGCCATCGAGTCGGTCCCGGCTGTCGACGGCAGCGATCACGGACCGTCGCCCATGCTGGTCGACCGGCTCGTCGACCAGGCGATCGAAAAGTGCCACACGCTCGAAGACGGGTTGACGATCGAGCGCGCCGGCCTGCGAAAGCAGGGTTATCTGCTCGGCGGCATTGCCGTCGCGGCCACGTTGCTCATTACGTTCGGGCCTGCGTTCCTGCGCAGCGGCATGTCTGCCCTCCTCATCATCTCGAGGAGCGCGGAGGCGGCCAGCCCCTACAAGATTGAAGTGACGCCGGGCAACGCCAAGTTTCCTCGCGGCATGGATCAGAACGTGAAGGCCAAACTTCTGGGCTTCACCTCTCCAGAAGCGACGCTGATGTTCCGCACGGACCCGGCGGGAAGCTTCGAGCGCGTACCGCTGGTTGCCTCGACCGAACCAGGAAATTTTGAAGGTGTGCTCTTCCACGTCGAGAAGTCTGCTGACTACTACGTCGAGTCGAACGGCGTTCGCTCGCCCACCTTCAAGATGGACGTCGTCGATCTGCCGACGGTCGACAAGCTGGCGATGGAGTACCGCTTCCCTGCCTATACGGGTCTCGAGCCGCGCACGGTCGAACCGGGCGGCGACGTCGCGGCCATCAAGGGCACGGATGTCCGCCTGAAGATCACGCCGACCATGGCGACGCCTGGTGGGCGCGTGATCCTCAACGAGAACGAGTCGCTCCCGCTCACGAAAGAGGCCGACGGCACCTTCGCGGCCAACTTCGCCGTGAAGGACAAAGGCTTCTACAAGATCGAGCTGATCGGACCGGCGGGTGAAAAGGTGAACGCGTCGCCGCAGTACACCATCGACGTGCTCGACGATCAGGGACCATCCGTACGCTTCAACAAGCCCGGTCGCGACACGAACGCCAGCCCGGTCGAAGAGGTGTTCGC
>JBEBGB010000914.1:0-2064 GCA_040081675.1 Vicinamibacterales bacterium | reverse complement strand
GGGCCGGCCAGTTGGATCAGTGGGATCTTCAAGCCGTCGTTGGCAGCCTGGGGCAGTTTCTCCAACGCCAGTCCAGCGTGCGCGAGCCGTCTAGCGAAGTCACCGAGCGAGGCGTCACTAATCGTCTGCTGCTCGGTGAGCAGGTTGGCGAGAAAGCCATTGGTGATGGATCCGCCAGACACCGAAGACACCTGCCGGATTCTCTCGCCTAATCCTGCATCGAGAAGATACATAAGTACGCCGAGCGAGAACGCTGAGGCTCGGACACCTCCCCCCGACAGCGCGACCTCGATGTCCCTAAGACTCTGGGGATCTTCCCCGGGGTTGACGGCGTCGATGCCGTTGTGGGGCAACATGGCCCCGCAAGTCGCGTCCTTGGTCACGCTGTAACCATGAGTTTACCTATCATACGGGTTCGCTCGACTCTTCGACCGATTCGGCGAGCGCCACGTAGAAGCCCCCACTCAATAGCTGGGCGTAAGACCGCTTTGCGTTAGGATCTGCCAGTCACGCAAATCCGGTTGCCGACAACTCCCCGGTAACGGGCATGTGGCGACAAATGTTTCCCTCGCTACGCCGCTCAGCCATAGCGAGGTCGGGCGCTGGATTCGTCGCCAGTGCCATCACGACCAGGGAAGACCTATCCCGCGACGCGTCCCCGCACAGGATACGAATCTCTCAGCGAACGCTGACCGCTATCACTTCAGGAAGCGCTGAATCGCGGCGTTCAGGAATGCGTTGTCGACCGGATTTCTGCCGCCTGCCAGATGTCCCCAGAGGGATGGGATCGGCAGGAACTCGACGTTCTCGAGGAACTGGCGTTCGTACCGGGCGTCCGCGATGGGGAAGTACAAGTCAGTCTCCGACGGCATATACAGGACCGGCACGCGAATGGACCGCAACGCGGCCTCGACGTCGCCGCCGAACCCGGGCGTGTCGCCCACGTTGTGGCGCTGCCACGTCCGCGCCTGTGCGATGTAGTCGTTGGCGTCGCGCGCGGATAGGGCCGCCGTGATTTGGTCCACCATCTGCGCCGCCGTCATCGGTTTGTACAGTTCCCGCCGCCACCACTCCTGCGAGAGCACCCACGTGGCCCAATGCAGGCCCCACGCGGCGAATCCCTTCTTCGGCGGCTCCGTGTAATCCCCATCCTTGAACGCGGCGTCCGCGGTGAGTGCCGCCATCGCGCTTTCGAGCCGGAGGACGCCGTGCGGATAGGTTTTCGCGGTTCCGCAGTAGGCCACGATGCGGTCGGCGAAGGCCGGGTGGCTCACGGCCCACTGGAACGCCTGCTCGGCGCCCATCGAGTAGCCGACGACGGCACGGACGTGTGTCACGCCGAGCGACGCGAGAACCCGGCGCGCCGCCTCGACGTTGTCGCTGATCGATATCGCGGGAAAGCGGGGACCGTGAAACGGCTCAGGCGTGTTGCTCGGCGAAGAACTGAAGCCGCTTGAGAACATTTCGGTGGCGACGATGAAGTCCTTGGCTGGATCCAGAGCGCGGCCGTCGCCGATCAGGAAATCGTAGCCGTGATGATCCGAGCCGTACCATGACGGGGCAAGGATGACGTTGCTCTTGTCGCGGTTGAGTGTGCCAAAGGTGGCATAGCCGATCGTCGCGCTGGGCAGGACGACCCCGCTCTCCAGTGTGTAGTTGCCCAGCGAGTAGTAGCGGCGATGCGCGTCGGCCTGCGGCGCCTGGGCCGAGAGGGGCATCACCGACACGAGCACCCAGCCGAGAGCCTGGACAAAGCGACGTTGCATCGTGCCTCGCGATTTGAGCGGACCCACGCCGCCGACGCCGAGCTGTGCGGTGACCTCGTAGACGCCGAGGCGCGTGCCTGGAGCTAGAGGCAATGTGGACGTGAGTATACGCGCCACAGCAGCTGGCGGACGAGCTCAAGTCCTGCCTGACGGGCTACTGGCGACCGATTTCTGCGCCACCGCGCCTTCGAGCGACAGGGCACGCTGCGCGACGCACAGGGACCTACGTGGCGCGACGCCTGGATTTCCGTCGCGGTCCAGATTCAGCACGGAGGACGACAGCTATTGGGGAAGCTGC
>JBEBGB010000913.1:0-2064 GCA_040081675.1 Vicinamibacterales bacterium | reverse complement strand
CCGGGGCCCATGCGTTTCGGTGCGGTGCTTGCGGTGGCCCTCATTGCAGAACTGGCGTGGGCGCTGTCGCGCTCGGGGTCCAGCACCACGTTCTCGACAACGCCGGTGACCTCGGTGGCCGCCATCGGGCGGTCGCTGTTCACCGACTACGCGTTCCAATTCGAAGTGACCTCGGTGCTGATCCTGGTGGCCATGGTCGGCGCGGTGCTGATGGCACGGCGCGAGGAACAGCCCGGAGGAAAACGCTGATGCCTTCGCTCAACGACTACCTGATTCTTTCGGCCATCCTCTTCACCATCGGCACGGCCGGCGTGTTCGTTCGGCGCAACCTCATCACGATCCTGCTCTCGATCGAGATCATGCTGAACGCGGTCAACCTGTCGTTTGTCGCCTTCGGGCGAGCATTTGGCACCATCGAAGGGCAGATCATCGTGTTCTTCGTCATGACCGTCGCGGCCGCCGAGGCCGCCGTTGGCCTGGCCATCGTGATTGCGCTGTTCCGGCACCGCGAGTCACTCAACCCGGACGCCTTCACGGCGCTGAAGTGGTAACGCCGCGATGATGCTCCTTCTTATTCCACTCTTCCCGTTCATCGGCTTCCTCGTCAACGCCAGCATTGGGCGGCGCCTGTCGAAGTCGGCGTCTGGCCTCGTTGCGGTTGCGGCCATGGTCGCGTCGTTCGCGGTCGCACTCACCTCGGTGATTCAACTGGCCGGGTTGCCAGAAGAGTCGCGGGCGATCGTCCAGAACGTCTTCACCTGGATTGCGTCAGGCGATTTCACGGCGGACTTCTCGTTACGAGTGGATCCCTTGTCGGCGCTCATGATCCTCGTGATCACAGGCATCGGCTCGCTGATCCACATCTACTCGACCTCGTACATGCACGAGGAGCCCGACTCGGAGTACGCGCGCTACTTCTCGTACTTGAACCTGTTCGCGTCCTTCATGCTCGTGCTCGTCCTCGGCTCGAACTTCCTGGTGATGTTCGTTGGCTGGGAGGGCGTTGGCCTCTGTTCGTACTTGCTCATCGGTTTCTACTACACGAAGAAGTCCGCGTCAGACGCCGGCAAGAAGGCGTTCATCGTGAACCGCGTGGGCGACTTTGGCTTCGTGCTCGGCGTGCTGATGCTCTTCGTGCGCTTCGGCACGATCGACTTCCAGGCCATTGCGCACGCCGCGTCCTCGCTCAGCCCGGAAACAACCTGGGGCACGCTCTCCATCGCGACCTTGCTGCTGTTTGTGGGCGCCACTGGCAAGTCCGCGCAGATTCCGCTGTACGTCTGGTTGCCAGACGCCATGGAAGGCCCGACTCCGGTGTCGGCCCTCATCCACGCGGCGACGATGGTGACCGCGGGCGTGTACATGATTGGCAGAAACGCCGTGCTCTTCAGCCTGACGCCGGACACCTTGATGGTGGTGGCTGTCGTGGGTGCCGCCACCGCGTTCTTCGCCGGCACCATCGGCCTGGTGCAGAACGACATCAAGCGTGTGCTGGCGTACTCGACGGTCTCGCAGCTTGGCTACATGTTCCTGGCGATGGGTGTTGGCGCCTACACCGCGGGCATCTTCCATCTCTACACGCACGCGTTCTTCAAGGCCTTGCTGTTCCTCGGGTCAGGCGCGGTGATTCACGCGCTGGCAGGCGAGCAGGACATCCGCCGCATGGGCGGATTGCGCAAGGAGCTTCCGATTACGTACTGGACGTTCCTGATCGGATCGCTCGCCATTGCCGGTGTGCCGCTCCTGTCAGGTTTCTTCAGCAAGGACGAGATCCTCTTCAAGACCTACACCAGCGGACACACCCTGCTCTGGGTGGTCGGCATGCTGACGTCGCTCATGACGGCGACCTACATGTTCCGCCTCGTGTTCCTCACCTTCTGGGGCGAGCGGCGCCAGCCTGCGGCTGCTGCCAGCCATGACGCGCACGGCCACGGTGGTCACGCCACCGGCCACGGACATGACGCACACGGTGGCCACGGGCATCACTTGCACGATGCGCCCAAGCCCATGGCCTTCGCGTTGATCGTCCTGACGCTGGGCTCCATTCTGGCCGGGTACGCGGGA
>JBEBGB010000912.1:0-2066 GCA_040081675.1 Vicinamibacterales bacterium | reverse complement strand
GCAGCAGAAACAGCACAGTCTCGCGAGCTCTCCCCGGGCGGAATCTGACGAGGCGAGCCCAAGCGGACGCGAGCCTAAATGATCGGGAGCACGACCTGCAGCCTCGCACCGCCGAGCGGCGAGGTCCCCGCTGACACACGGCCGTTGTGAGACACGACGATCTTCTGCACCAGCGCGAGTCCCAGGCCAGTGCCGTGCCCTTTGGAGGTGAAGAACGGCTGAAAGATCCGTTCGCGAGAACCGCCCGGCACGCCCGGACCGTTATCGTCGACCGTGACGGTGCAGGTGCCCTTCCCGTGGTCCACGCTCGCTTCGACCGCGACGTGCGGTGTGACGGCTGCGCCGGCGCACGCCTCGAGCGCATTGCGCAACAGATTGCTGAACGCCTGTCGCAGCAGCACATCGTCACCTTGAATCTGGCCGAACTCGCCGCGCAGCACGACGTCGCCACCGCGTGCGCGCGCATCGACGCCAGCTTCATCGACGACTCGTGCGAGCAGGGCGCGCAGATCGACATCGGACAAGGCGAGCTGCGCCGGTCGCGCAAAGTTGAGGAAGTTGGTCACGATCTCGCCAAGCGAGACGGCTTCATCGCGAATGCCGTTCACATACGGTCTCGTGTTCTCTGGCAACAGCGCCGGGTCGAGCAGCTTGCTGTACCCGTGGATCGTCGCCAGTCCATTCCTGAACTCGTGCGCGATGCCCGCGGTCAGCTCGCCAACTGTCGCCAGGCTTTCCTTCAACCGCAACTGCTCTTCGAGCTGCCGAACGGCGGTGACGTCGGCGAACAAACAGACCGCGCCGTTCAAGACCTGCGCGCCGTCGAACAATGGCGACACCGTCACGCCCAGGTGTGTCGCGCTGCTCCGCCCTTCTGGCAAGCGCACCGTCCTGCGGAGAACCGCGCGCCCGGTGGACAAACACTCATCGATGATGTCGGACAAGGAGGGTTCATCGATAACCGAGTGATGATCGCCGAGCATTGGACCGTCGGGAAGGTTCAGCATCCGGCGGGCAGAGGGATTCACGATTCGCATCGCGCCGTCGAGGCCAACGACCAGCAACCCGGATGCGAGACTCGAGATGATCTGGTCGCTGAGTCGCTCCGATGCGGCGGCTCGCTCTGCCGTCTCACGCTCCTGCTTCTTCAGTCGCCCAATGGCCTCTTCGAGCGCGACGGACAGCCCGGCGCTGTCGCGCTCCTGGCCACCTGGACCGCGCTGCCGGTCCCGCGCGGCCGAGAAGATCCGACGCACCAGGACGATCAAGACAACGCACAGCACGCCAACGATGGCCGTGAGTCCGAGAAGCAGCGGTGCGGTTGCATGCATGGAGCGTGGGCTGTCAGCAGACGTGGCGGACGACGACAGCCGCCTTCGACCGCGCGTCGAGACCACGACACGGTGAACACGACGTGGTGATCGGTCGCACGTCGCTCACTTTCTCGGCGTGAAGTGATAGAGAGAGGCCAAGGTGGCAATCTTCTCGTGAATGAGCGCACGGTCGGCTGTTCGCATTGCGGTCGTCACACCCACGCGGATCGGCTTCAGCCCACTGATGTCGTACGCGTAGTCGCGCGTGTTCACGCCGTCAGCGATATACAACATGCGCCCGTTGTCGCGGAGCACCCCGTACACCGGACCATAGCTCGAGGCGATGAACGCCGGCTCCTGACGACGCCACGAGGTGTCGGTACCGGGCGGAACGAAGAGCGATCGCCCTTGCGGCCAGTCGTGGGGATCCACGTGGTAGCCAAGCAGCGTGTAGAGCGACGGCGTGAGGTCGGTCAAGAAACTCGCGGCGTCGAGGTCCGCGGTGAGGTGCCCACGTAACCGCGACGGAATGTGGACGAGCAACGGAATACGCACGATCTCCGGAAAGATGGTGTACGCGTGTCCCCACCGCTTTGATTCGCCCAGTGAGTCGCCGTGATCGGAGGTAACGATCACGATGCTGTCCTCGTAGAGTCGCTGCTCCTTGAGAAACGCGACAAAGCGACCGAAGCAGCCGTCCAGGCGCTGCACGGCGGCAGCGGCAGCCGGGTGGAACTCGCCGAAGGCCGCATC
>JBEBGB010000212.1:0-8112 GCA_040081675.1 Vicinamibacterales bacterium | reverse complement strand
CAGCGGACCTGTACCGGATGGTGACATCGTGGCCGGCCGACATCCTCAGGCTGCGGGACGCCGGCAGAATCCGGATTGGCGCGCCAGCCGACTTCACGGTCATTCCGCCGAAGGCGGGATCGGCAGAGGCGTCGCTACTTCGCTGTTTCAGGTCCGATGTGTCACTGGTCGTTCGTCGCGGAACTCCGGTGGTCGGCGATCCGGCGCTCGAGGAAGCCTTCTCGGCTCGAAATGTTCACGTGCGGCCAATCGAAATCGACGGGCAGCGTCGGCTCATGCAGGCAGGTCTGGCGCGCCGAATCGAGCGATGCCGCATTCACGAGCCCGGCGTCCGATGCCTCTCGCCGGAATCGGCTCGCAGTTCGTGCCTGCGCGGCGCGAGCACATCGTGATACAGCGCCTCGAACGTACGGGCCGTCCAGTCGGCGTCGTGCTCTCGGACCCACCGCGCTGCGAGAGCCGCCTGCGCCTCTCTGCGGGGACGATCGAACAACAAGCCTTCGACCGCGTCAGCCAACGCGTTCGGCCTGGCCGGTGCGACGCTTGTCGCAGCCGCAGGCTCCCAATCGGCGAGATAGCCAACGGCCGATCCAACGACTGGTGTTCCGCAGGCCGCTGCTTCGAGCAGCACCACCCCCGCGGCTTCGTGCCGAGATGAGAGCACGAACAGGTCAGCCAGTTGATACAACGGAACCAGGTCGGCACTCGAGCGAAAGCCATGAAAGGTCACGCGTTCACCCAGACTCAGCGCCTGCACCAACCGGGCCGACGCGCCGGACGTCGTGTCTTCGCCGACGATGTCCAGATGCAGATCGAGGTGCCTGGCTCGGAGCTCGTGCATCGCATGGATCAGGGTCGCTTGGTCCTTGACCGGATTGAGCGACGCGACGTGCAGCAATCTGAAGGGCGGTCCGTCGGGAAGCGCAGGGCGAGGCGAGAAGATTCGTGTGTCGACTCCCAGAGGCACGACATCTGTCACCACCCCATGGGCACGAGCGAGAGCTCGCTGGTACTCGGAACAGACGGTGACGCGAGCCGCCAGCCGCGTCGCCAGGGCAACGGCGACACGTCCCCGCCAGTGCGATTGCTGCCCGTAGCCAATGTCGGGGCATGTGACGAACTCACCGCTGTCACACGTCACCACCACGGGCACGCCGAGACTGCGCCCGACACATGCGGCCACGAGACCGGCGGGCACAGCCCAGTACGCATGGATCACATCGAAGGAGCCGTCGGAGATGATGGCCGCTCGCAGCGCTCGAAACTGGCGCGCGATACCCCGCGGTCTACCCAGGTCCTGTATCGTGGCTCCGAGCAGGGGGTATCGGCGCGGTGTCTGCTGGTAGCGCAGGACGTACACGACGATGTCGTGCTGCCGCGCGAGCCGCTCAACCAGCCAGAGCAGCGAGGGTATGACGCGATCGCGAGCGTTCTCGTCGAATCCGCCGGTGACCACGAGCGCAATGCGCATGCCAGACTATAGTGCGATGTCACAGCGAGCCGCGCAATGAACGTGGTCGTCATGAATTACACGTTCGACTCGCGCATCGAGACCCCAGAGGCGTTGCTCGACTGCTACGACACACTCTCGGGCTGGTGTGACGCCGTCTCCCAGGAGGGGCTCTCCGTTCGCCTCGTACAGGCGTTCAAGCGTGATGCCGTGCTTCTCCGGGACGCCGCAGAGTGGCACTTCTGCGAGGCCCCGCCGCCGCGCGCGCGATGGGTTCGTCACATGCACCAGTGTGCCGCTGCTCACAACCCCGACGTCGTGCACGTCAACGGATTCGATGCGCTTGTTCAGACCTGGCTGCTCAGGCGGGCCATGCCAGACTCCACCGCCATCGTCGTGCAGGACCATGCTGGAGTGCCGTCGGGCAACTGGATCAAGTCGAGGGTCCGACGGGCCCTGATGCGCGAGATCGACGGGTTTCTATTTACCTCCAGAGCACAGGCCGACCCGTGGGTTCAGGGCGGGTTCATCACGAGCGACCATGTCTACGACGTCCTCGAGGCGAGCACGTCGTTGCGACCGATGGACCGTGCCGACGCACGACGGTCCACAGGCGTCGACGGGAGCCCGGCCCTTCTCTGGGTCGCACGGCTCGATTCGAACAAGGACCCGCTCACCATTCTCGAAGGCTTCGAGTACGTAGTCGACGTGCTGCCGCGCGCGACGCTGACCATGATCTATCGAGACGCCGAGCTGCTCCCGCTGATCCAGCAGCGACTCCAGAGCTCGCGCGCACTCGGCGAGCGTGTACGTCTCGTGGGAGCTGTGCCGCACGCCGAGCTGGCCACGTGGTATAGCGCCGCTGATCTATTTGTCATCGGCAGTGCTCGAGAGGTGTGCGGCTACGCAGTGGTGGAGGCCTGCGCGTGCGGTGCGATACCAATCGTGACGGATATCCCGCCGTTCAGGGCTATCACTGGCGACGGCGCGATTGGACGGCACTGGCCGCGTGGCGACGCCAGGAGTTTTGCTGATGCGGTGATCGCCGTGAGCGAGTCCTCGCTCGATCGGGATCGCCCTCGGGTGCTCGAGCACTTTGCCAACCGTCTCAGCTGGGACGCCGTAGGGCAACGGGCTTGCGCCGTCTATGAAACCGTCGCCGCTCGTCGCCGGTCCGAGCGTCGGGTGTTCTGAAGGCGCATGTTAAACTTCACGTCTCACCTTGGCGAGTAACGCAATCCACGTACAGCGTTTCGAACACAACGGAGGCGTGCTCATCGACGAGCACAGCGGAAACCTCTCCGCGCCGCACATCCTCTTCTTGCACGGATGGGGCGGCAGCCGGGAGAGTCTGCGGGGCATCGCGACGTTGTTCCAGCACACGCACCACGTGCACCTGTTCGACCTTCCGGGCTTTGGTCCGGCGCCGGTTCCTCCTGAGGGGTGGGGCACGATCGAGTACGCGGACCTCGTGCAGCAGTACATCCTCGATCAGCTGAAGGCCCCTGTCGTCCTCGTGGGCCACTCGTTCGGCGGACGCGTGAGCATTCGACTGGCATCGCGCCGGCAGCCATTGATTCGCTCCCTGGTGCTGCTTGGCGTTCCCGGACTTCCGCAGTCCGGGCTCTCGCGCACCCGCGTGCGACGTTCAGGCGTTCGAGCGCTGCGACGGCTACTGAGAGCGGCGCAGCCGCTGATCGGAGCTGGTGGTGTGCAGTGGCACACAGAGCGGTTCGGGTCGAAGGACTACCTGGCCGCGGGGGCGATGCGCTCGGTGCTCGTGAAGACCGTGAGTGAAGACCTGACCGAGAGTGCGCGGTCCATCGCGTGTCCAACGCTGCTCGTGTGGGGCACCGACGACACAGAGACGCCGCCCTGGCTGGCGACGCGTTACACCGAACTGCTGAACGGCAAGGGCACCCTTGTCCTCTTGCCGCACAAGGACCACCATCTCTACACGGGAACCGGGGCTCATCTTGTCGCGGAGAAGATGCGGACGTGGTTCGAGGACCTCGGGCAATGACCGAGTTCTGGCCTTGGGTGCCGGTCCTGTCGGCGGCGTTCCTCTTTCTCGCCTGCTGGCGGTTGCTCGCATACCTCCGCTATTTCCAGCAGGAGGGGTACGATCATCTGCGGTTCCTGCGTTGGGTGAGTGTGCGTTCACTGACCGATCCCGCATTCTGGCTGGCGATAGCGTCCGCGTTCCTGTTTCTGCTGGACACGCTGCTGGCAGTCGTGCTGTTCACGGTCGGAGCGGTGGTGCTGGCGCTCGTGCAGCCCGACCCAAGGATCTCGGGGAAGATTCCGCTTCGGTTGACGTGGCGCGCGCGTCGCGTGTTTGTGGCGGCCATCGTGTTCGCCTTGGCCGGCTACGTGCTGCTGATTGAGGTGTTCATCGACAGCGAGGTGCGGGCGCCGCTGGTTGCTGCGGCCGTGATGTTCGCGCTGCTGCCGCTGGCGCTGCTGCTTGCCAACACAGTGCTCGCGCCCTACGAGAGCGGCGTTCAGCGTCGTTACTATCGTGAGGCCGTGGCCCGATTGAACCGCGTGAGTCCCTTTGTGATTGGCATCACCGGAAGCTACGGCAAGAGCAGTTCGAAGGCGATGCTTGCGCACCTCCTTCAGTTCCAGGCACCGACGCTGGCGGCAACCGGCAGCATCAATACCGTCATGGGGGTGACCCGTCACCTTCGCGAGGAGCTGGTTGCAGGGCATCGCTTCCTGGTGGTGGAGATGGGAGCGTACGCCGTTGGGTCGATCACGCGTTTGTGCGCGCTGACTCCGCCTGCCGCAGGGCTGATCACCGCCGTCGGCGATATGCACCTCGAACGCTTCGGATCAACCGATGCGGTCATGCGTGCGAAGAGTGAGCTCGCACAGGCCATTCCGCCTGGCGGCATTCTCGTCGTGAACGCCGATAGCCCAAACGCGCTCCGCATTGCGAAGGAGTCCACCCACTGCCGCGTGTTGCTCTACGGCGAGCAGTCCACCGAAGCGCTCGCGACGCGTCTCGAGGATGTCCACTTCACGAAGCAGGGCAGTCGCTTCGTGTTGCGAACACCCGAGCGCTCCTATGAGTGCTTCACGCCACTGCTTGGGCGCCCCATCGTGCTCAACCTGGCCGGCGCATTTACCCTCGCGACGGCCGTTGGCGCCGACCCGGACGTGACTGTAGCGGCGTTTCGCACGCTGAAGCCCGTCTCGAACCGGCTCGAAACGATCGAGGACGCGGGCGTCATGTGGATTCGCGATGCCTACAACTCGAATCAGGTCGGATTCAGAGCCGCTCTGGAAGTGGCCGCGGACCTGCCGGCGACCAGACGCTTTCTGGTGACGCCAGGGGTGATCGAACTCGGGCGCGAGCAGTACACGGTGAACAAGGCGCTGTCACGCGAAGCGGCGGCGGTGTGCGATCACACGGTGGTCGTTGCGGAGGCCAACCGCGCGGCCTTCATTGACGGGCATCGCGAGGCAGGGCGCGACGATCGGCTCGTCGTGGTGTCCAACCGCACAGATGCCTTCAAGTGGTTGCACGAGCACCTCCACGAAGGCGATATCGTCATTCTCGAAAACGATCTGCCCGACCTGTACGAGCAGAGCGCGGGCGTATTCTGGCCCGCCAGGCAGAAGCGACCAGCGGCATGAGCGGCATGGCTACGCCCGCCGTGCGGCCAACCATCGCGGTCATGTTCGGCGGCCGCTCGCTCGAACACGACGTGTCGGTGGTCAGCGGGATTCAAATCCTGCATGCCATCGACCCGCAACGCTTTGCGCCGATGCCCATCTACATCGATCAGATGCTTCGGTGGTGGGTGGGCGACGACCTCTGGCACAGCGAGGCGTTCAAGGGAGGCGGACCCGATCGATCACGGCTCGTCGAAGTAACGCTGTCTCCTGGATTCGGCACATCGCGACTCGTGCCAGTTGGCTTTGGACCAGCGCTGCGGAGAAAATCGGGCGGCTCGTCCGTCGTCTCGCTTGTTGACGGAACGATACCGGTCGATTGTTTTGTTCCGGTTCTGCATGGCACCTTTGGCGAAGACGGCTGCGTGCAGGGCGCGCTCGAACTTGGTGGTTGCGCCTATGTCGGCTGCGGCGTTGGTGCGTCCGCGATCGGCATGAACAAGCGCGCGACGAAGATCATGGCGGCACATTACGGTGTGCCCGTTGTGCCGTGGCTCTCGTGCGAGCGTTCGATCCTCGATCGGGGACATGGGTGGCTGGCCGAGTATCCCGAACGTGTGGCCAGTTCGTTCGGGTGGCCGGTCATCGTGAAGCCGTGCAATCTGGGCTCCAGTGCAGGCGTCAGCGTCGCAACCAAGGCGGATGAACTCGTTGCTGGTGTCTTGAAGGTGTTCGAGTACGACGTCGAAGCGATCATCGAGCCGTTCATCAAGAACCGGCTCGAGATCAACGTTGCGGTGGCCGGGCTCGACGAGCCGGTGGCCTCTGTGACCGAGATGCCTGTCACGAGCCAGGCGACGCCTCTGACGTTTGCGGAGAAGTACAAGCGTCAGGGACGCAAGAGCATCGGGTCCAGCGAGGGTATGGCTGGAGCACTGCGAGTGCTCGACCCCGAGCAACTCCCCGCCGAGATGCGTGCGGCTGCGCAGCGCTACGCGACCACTGTCTTCGCCGCGCTCGGCTGCGAGGGCATCTCGAGAATCGACTTCCTCATCGACGCCGACAAGAACGAGCTCTACTTCAACGAGATCAATACCTTGCCGGGCTCGTTGGCGTTCTATCTGTGGTCTGCCGCACCACACCACTGGACCATTACCGACTTGCTGGCGCGCCTGATCGACCGGGCGCAGCGCTTACGCGCGATGAAACGCGGTTTGCAGCGGAAGCCGCCGGCGGAGTTGAAACTGCTTGGGTAGCCGTGCGATGGTCAGGTAGGTCTGGACGGTCTGGAGGGTCGGGCCGGTCGGGCCGGTGTGGGAAGATCAGATCAAAGGAGCAGCAGCATGAGCAGCAGGATCGCAGCCGTCGTCGCTTTCAGTGTGGCTCTCGCACTCGGTTCGGTGCCCACGCTCTACGCCCAGTCGAGTGTGTCTGCACCGCTCATGAGCAAGGACTTGCCGGAGTTCGCAGGCAAGGAGGTCGTGATGTCCACGGTCACCTATCCGGCTGGTGTCGCGTCCGCACCGCACCGCCACGACGCACACACCTTCGTGTATGTGCTCGAGGGAACGGTCGTCATGCAGGTCGAAGGCGGTCAACCGATGACCCTTGGCCCCGGACAGACGTTCTACGAGAATCCGACCGACGTGCATGCCACGTCGAAGAACGCGAGCCAGACGCAGCCCGCGAAGATCCTGGTCTTCATGCTCAAGGACAAAGGAAAGCCCGCGACACGCCCCGCGAAATAGCGACAGCGGTCTGCACCTCTGCGTCGCGCAGTCTTGAGTTATGAGTGTCGAGTTGTGAGGACTCAATAGCGTCGCTTCTGCTGGCGGACGATGTCGAACTTCGCGGTTTCGGCAATGGCCATGACCGCCATGACGCCGGCTTGCACCGGGTCGGACACGACGAGGTCGGCCACATCCGGCACGCTGCCAGCCATGTTCAGCGAGATCACGTAGAGGCCCTTCTGCTGCACTTCGGCGACGGCCTTCGAGATCTCGCCGCCCATGATCGATCCGGCGAGCACGAGGAGCTGCACACGCGGCAGGCGGACGACCGCGCGCACGGCGCTCGCCAGGGCGTCCTCTCCCACGAGCGGAATCGTGTCGACCGAGATGCGCTCGCCACGAATGTTGTGACGGTCCGCCTCTGAAATCGCGCCGAGCGCGACCTGGCCGACTTGTGCGCCGCCGCCCATGATGACGACGCGCTTGCCGTAGATCTTGGAGAACGACGGCGTGACCTCGACGCGCAACACGCCCGGGACCTGCTCCATCTGTTCGACCACCGGCTCGATGGCACTCTCGATGGAGAACTCCAGGTAAACCTCTCCGTCGCGGTCCGGATGCGGAATGATGTCGACGTAGGTAATGTTTGCAGAGTGATCGGCAAGCACACGGGTCATGCCGAAGAGGATCCCGGGTTGGTTCGAAACGGTCGTGACTGCTGCGTAAGCGGGCATGGGAAGGCCAATGTACCACTGGCCGCCCGCAACACGCGCGGCCGTGAGGGGCCGAGCGCCCAAAGCCGACGTGATCGCTTTACGACCCGTCCCTGATGACGCGACAGCCCTGCACGTCGAAGCTCGCGTCGCCGAGCGTCAGCCGCGTCTGATCGCGGAGTTCACTGGCAAAGGCGAGGAAGCGTGCCGCGTCCTGGGCGTTGCTGGCCAGTCCGAATGACACGCGGATGGCGCCGGCAGCCTTGCCGCCGCGGGTCTGCATCAGTGCGACGAACTTGGCCAGGTTCATGTCCGGACCGCCCGCCATGGCTGCCTGCATGTCGGACTCAGTCAATCCTTCTGCGGCTTCGCCAGCTCCGGGATTGCAGAAGCAGCCCGTCCGAAGAGAGATGCGCTGCTCGGCCGCAAGCTCTTCGACGCGGCGATAGTCGAGGAGGCGCCCGTCCGGGTCATAGAAATTCATCGTCAATGTCGCACCCCGCGCCCGCATGTTCGCGGGCCCGTAGATGCGAACCATGGGACGGCCGTTCGCGTGTCGAAGGTCGAGAAGCTTGGCGAGCAGCCACCCGGCAAG
>JBEBGB010000911.1:0-2070 GCA_040081675.1 Vicinamibacterales bacterium | reverse complement strand
GCCGCGTGGCTCGAGATGGGGCGTCCCTTGCACTGATCCCGCTCCATGCGCCTGGCGCTCTCGTTTCCTGTGCTTGGTCTGCTCGTGGGCGCGGCGGTGGGCCTGCAGTGGCCCGACCTTCCACCCGCATTGCTCGTCGCCCTGTTGTGCGGGTGGGCCATCCTCGCGTTGCACGCCGCACGTGTGGCCAACTCCGCGTGGCTCGCGGTCTGCGCTGTGGGCGTCTTCGCGGTTGGTGGTGTCGCGCTAGCGTCCAATGCCTGGCACCGTGCGTGGCGACCTACGCTCAGGCTTGTCTTCGAGTCGGCGGCGCACGAGACGCGGCTCGAGGCGACGCGCACCGGCCGCGTCGTTCCGGAGGACGACTCGGTCCCGATGGTCGTGGTGGGAGTGCTCCGGTCGGACGGATCGGTTGCGCCGTCTGGCAGCGTCTCACTCTCGATAGACGTGGAGTGGGCGGGCCGCGTGGCCGACCGGGGTGCACGCGACGATCCAGCCGCTAACCCTGTCACCGGTGGAGTGCAGCTCACAGTGCTGGGCACGCTGGCTCGCGAACACGTCGGCGAGTGGCGCGCCGGCCGACGCATTCGCACGACGACGGACCTGCGCAGAGTGGCGCGCTACCTCGACCCCGGAGTGCCGAATCAGGAGCGGGTACTGGCGCGACGCGGTGTCTCGCTGGTCGGAACCGTGAAGAGCGGAGCGCTTGTCGATGTTCTCGAGTTGGGCAGCCCCGTCGATGAACTGGCGGCGCGCATCCGCGCGTACACGAGGGCGGCCATCGTCGACAGCGTCAATACCTGGAGTCCACGCGCTGGCGCCATCGTCACGGCCATCGTCATCGGCGATCGCACGGGTCTGGATGACGACATCGAACGACGGCTGCAGGAGTCCGGCACCTATCACGTCATTGCCATCTCGGGTGGCAACATCGCGATTCTTGCGGGACTGACACTCGCGGCGTTCAAGTTCGCCGGTCTCCTGGGCCGTGCGGCCATGCTCACGTCGGCCGGTGGCCTTGTGGCCTACGGTTTCATCGTGGGCGGTGGCGCCTCGGTTGACCGCGCGGTGCTCATGGCCGTTGTGTACTTCGTCGGCCGAGCGTTCGATTTGCGCGGACCTCCGTTTCAGGCGCTGGCGCTGGTGGCCGGCATTCTCGTGCTGAAGGACCCGCTGTCGGTCGCGGACCCCGCGTCGCTGCTGACCTTTGGCGCGACCGCCGCGATTGTGGCCACGTCGCCGCTCGTCGCGAAGATTCGTGCGCCGGTCGGTGTCGGACCCGCGTTGAGCATGCTCGTCGCTTCGGCTTCGACCGAAGTTCTGCTGCTGCCAGTGTCGGCGGCGCTGTTCTCGCGTGTCACCTTCGCCGGTCTTGCCTTGAACTTCGGTGCCATCCCGCTCATGGCAGTGGCGCAGCTGGCCGGGATGGCCGTGGTGCCGTTGCACGCCGTGTGGCCGTTCGCTGCGCGCGGTGTGGGCTGGCTGGCCTTTGTCGGCGCGGAAGGTCTCGTTCGCACCGCGAGTCTCGTGAGCTTCGCGCCGTGGTCCACGTGGCGGGTACCTCCGCCGTCGATCGCCACGATTGCCGTCTACTACGCCTCCGTCATCGCGGCCTGGGCGTTGTGGCGACGCAACGCGGCGATCGGCGCGCCGTTCCGGCGAGGCGACAGCCATCGCCAGTGGCACCGGTTCGACCAGGGCCAGGGTCGCGCAAGCACTGCAGCATACGCACGGTCCGCGGCGACGGCGGTCGCCCTGGTCGCGGGACTGTGTGTGGTCGCTTCCCCTGCAGCGTTGCTGACGCCCTCGGGCGATGGCCTGCTGCACGTGACCTTCATCGATGTCGGGCAGGGCGATGCTGCGCTGGTCCGCTTTCCACACGGAGCATCGATGTTGATTGACGCTGGCGGCCTTGGCGGCGGCTCCTCGTTCGATATTGGGGACCGCGTGGTCGCGCCAGTGCTTCGGCGGGCCGGTGTCCGACGGCTTGGGACGCTGGCGCTCACCCATGGGGACGCGGATCACATCGGTGGGGCGGACGCCGTGATGCAGGAGTTCAGGCCATGGGAC
>JBEBGB010000910.1:0-2071 GCA_040081675.1 Vicinamibacterales bacterium | reverse complement strand
TCTGGAGATGAACGCGAGCGCGACAGCGACGGCACAAGAGGTGCTGGCCGCGCCAGGTGCCCCCGTCATCGTGTTCGACCATGTGGTGCTGGCCTTCGACGACCGTGTCGTGCTGCGCGACGTGAGCTTCACGCTGCAGAGAGGGCACACGAAGATCATTCTCGGCGCGAGCGGCTCGGGGAAGTCGACGTCGCTGAAGATCATCACGGGTCTGCTGCGGGCTGATTCGGGTGTCGTCTGGGTGAACGGCCAGCGCGTCGACGAGTTGAATGAAGACGAGATGATGTCGGTGCGCGCGGACCTGGGGATGATCTTCCAGGAAGGGGCCCTGTTCGATTCGCTGACGGTCCGAGAAAACGTCGGCTACAAGCTCTACGAAGAGTCGGACATGCCGATTGAAGACGTCGACCGGCGGGTCGCCGAGGTGCTCGGATTCGTGGGGCTCGGTGAACACATCGACAAGATGCCGTCAGCGCTGTCAGGCGGCCAGCGCCGCCGCGTCGCGATCGCACGAGCGATGGCGTTCAAGCCCAGCATCCTGTTGTACGACGAGGCGACCACGGGACTGGACCCGATCACCGCGATTACGGTGAACGAAGAGATCGTGAAGCTGCGCGATCTCGAGGGCGTGAGCTCGATCGTTGTGACGCATCAGCTCCGGGATGCCTTCTACGTCGCCACCCACATGGCGGTGCGCGACGGCAACGGCAAGGTGCGCATCGACCGGGCCTCGCCGGCGAAGGAGCAGGAGACCGAGTTCCTGATGCTGAAAGAAGGTTTCATCGTGTTCGAGGGCGACGCGGACGCCCTTCGGCGCTCGACGGACCCGTATATTCGAACGTTTCTTTCGTAGGATGTGAGACATGCCTCGAACTCGATCGCTTGCGTGGTCGGAACTGAAGATTGGCGTGTTGACGATCGTAGCGGTGACGATCGCGGCAGTGCTCATCTTCAGCCTGACCGGTACTAAGGGATTCGCCTGGCAGCGCTACTCGCTGAAGTCGCGCTTCACGAACGTCGCCGGTCTGGCATCGGGTTCGCCGGTGCGCATTGCCGGCGTCGAAGTGGGCACGGTCACCTCGGTCGAGTTGGCCGGCGAGCTGGTGGACGTCGTGTTTCAGGTCAACAAGACCAACCGACCGCTCATCACCACGAACTCGGTGGCACGGCTCGGATCGGTATCTCTGCTGGGCCAGAGCGCCGTGGACATTACGCCGGCGGCGTCCGGTACACCGATTCCTGACTGGGGCTACGTGCCGCAGGGCCGCACTCCTGCGGCGATCGCGGACATCACGGACTCGGCCAGCCAGGGGATCACCGAGCTGACCGCGATGATTCACGACATTCGCGGTGGTCGCGGCACCGTTGGCAAGCTGATGACCAACGAGGATCTGTACGTCGAACTGAACAAGTTCGTGGCCTCCGCGACGGCGCTGACGAAGGGCCTCGAGCAGGGGCGTGGCACGATGGGCAAACTCCTGAATGACCCGGCCGCGGCGAACGCGCTCGAGGCGTCGCTGAAGAACATCGAGACCGTGACGAAACAACTGAGCGCAGGCGAGGGCAGCCTGGGCAAGCTGCTGAAGGACGATGCGTTTTCGAAGTCGCTGACGTCCGCCACAGGCAACCTGGATGCGTTGGTCGCGAAGATCAACAGTGGGGAAGGGACAGCCGGCAAGCTGATTACCGATCCGGCGATCTTCAATCGTCTCAATTCGGTGACCGAACGCCTCGATACGCTCGTCACAAAGCTCAACGAGGGCGAGGGAACCGCGGGCCAGTTGCTGAAAGACAAGCAGTTATATGAGAACATGAATGGTGCGGTTGGAGATTTGCGATCGCTCATCGCAGACATCCGAAAGGATCCGCGGAAGTTCCTGAATATTCGCGTCAGCGTGTTCTAGCGGGCCTCCGGCCCACCGATGGGCCTCGGCCCGCTATAGTTCAATTGCGAGCCCCGACACTTGACCTGTCGAGTCAAGTTTCGGGTTCTCAACGGTTCTAGGGAGAGCCACCATGGCGAGAGACGAAGGGGCCGGCAGCGGCAGCATTTTGCTCGCGTTCATTCTCG
>JBEBGB010000909.1:0-2075 GCA_040081675.1 Vicinamibacterales bacterium | reverse complement strand
ACGAGGCAGGCAGCGCTCCAGGCGACGTAACCCTTCATGTTGGTTCTCTCCAGCACACATGGTGCAACAAGCGGCTCGATTGGCCAATACCTATGAGACGGCAGAGGTAAAAAACGTACGTGGTTCGCCGAGCACGCTGCGCTAAGATTCGCCGCACCTCGATGCGCCGCACCTTCGGCGCGCATGCGCACGAGGGCGAACAATCGGAGGTCGGGCGGCTCTCGGTCATCTTTTCAGGGGGCGTCAATGGGCAGATCGAATGGCAAGTCCATCGGGCGGGCGGTGCTCGCGCTGCTGCTGTTCTCGTCAACGGCACACGCGCAGAGCGCGATTTCCGGGCTCGTCAGAGACACGAGCGGCGCCGTGCTGCCGGGCGTCTCTGTTGAAGCGAGCAGCCCGGTGCTCATCGAAAAGGTTCGAAGCGTCGTGACCGACGACCAGGGCAGGTACACGGTCGTCAACCTCCGTCCGGGCGTTTACAAGGTGTCGTTCTCCTTGTCCGGGTTTGCCACGTTCGAGCGCGAAGCGGTCGAGCTGCCGTCGAACTTCACGGCGACCATCAACGCCGAAATGAAGGTGGGCTCTCTCGAGGAGACCATCACCGTCTCCGGCGACGCCCCCATCGTCGACGTGCAGAGCTCGCAGAAGACCGTGAACCTGAAACGCGATGTGCTGGACGCGCTCCCCACCTCACGCACATACGCGGCAGAGGGGTCACTCGCCGTGGGTGTGAAGGTTGTCGCCCAGAACGTCGGTGGGGCCCGTATCGCGGCACAACAGCGGCTCTACGTGCACGGCGCCATTGCCGCGGACAATACCGTCGCCGTAGACGGCATGTCGATGAATTCCACGTACTCGAACGGCGAGACACAGCCGAACCACAATGATTCGATGACGCAGGAGGTGACGGTGCAAACCGCGTCTCCGGGCGCGGAGGTGTCGGGGGGTGGGCTGTTCATCAACCTGGTGCCGAAAGAGGGCGGCAACAGCTTCAGCGGGTCCAGCTTCGTGGGCTATACGGCAGACGGCTTCCAGGCCTCGAACCTCACGCCGGAGCTCAAAGCCAAAGGATTGACGACCGGCGACGCCGTGCAGTGGATCTACGACGTCAACGCGTCGATCGGCGGACCCCTCAAGCAGAACACGCTGTGGTTCTTCGGCTCGTACCGCAATGTCGGCAACGCGAACGTCGTGGCCAACAGCTTCTACCCGGATGGCAAGCCGGCCTTGTACGATCAGGATGTCCAGAACTACACCGTGCGCCTGACGTGGCAGGTGGCCGAACGGTTGAAGGCCACTGCGTACATCGACCGTGTGTTCAAGTACGTCTACCATGCGTTCTCGGCCGGCGAGGAAGTCGTCAATGCGTCGAAAGTCTGGCCGACTCCGCTCTACTACACCGGCCAGGTGAAGTTGACCTCCACCGTCAGCCCCAAGCTCCTTCTCGAGGGCGGCTTCGGCGCCAGCGTGAACGACATCTCCATGATCTACCAGCCGGGCATCGGCAAAGTGCGCGGGACGCCGGAGTGGTTCGCGACGGCGTCGCGTCAGGACATCACGCTCGGCACGCGGACGGTCGCAGGCACCCCCGAGAACTACACGTATCCGCCGGTGTATCAGTGGGCCGGCTCGGCCTCCTACGTGACGGGTTCGAACACGTTGAAGGCCGGTGCACAGTGGCGCTACGGCCCGTACCGCGTCAACACCAACGTGAATGCCGACCTCGTGCAGCGCTATCGCAGCGGAGTGCCCGACTCGGTCATCGTCTACAACACGCCGCAGCGAAGCCGCGAGCAGTTGAACGCCGACCTCGGCGTCTACGTTCAGGACTCGTGGACGCTGAAGCGGTTGACCGTGAACCCAGGGGTGCGGTTCAACTACTTCAAGGTGTCCATCAACCAGATGGCCGTGGAGGGCGGGCGTTTCGTCGACTTCCGCAGCTATAACGAACAGCCTGGCGTGCCGAAGTGGTTCGACATCGATCCTCGTATTGGTGTGGTGTACGACTTGCGAGGCGACGCACGAACCGCTATTCGCTTCGGCTTCAACCGCTACGACACAAGCTACGCGGTGAA
>JBEBGB010000211.1:0-8139 GCA_040081675.1 Vicinamibacterales bacterium | reverse complement strand
GTGATGGTCTTGCCGAAGACCAGCAAGTACTGGAACGGCGGAACGTTCTCGAGCGATTGCAGGCGCAGCCCCGCGCCTTCCGCCGCAGCGATGATGGTGTCTGGTTTGACCCGATCCTCAGCCGCGGGTCCAGGGCCGCCATCGCCAGGCAAGAAGTCGACGATGCCCACACGACCCTGAGGCTTGAGCGCACGCTCGATTCCACGCAGCAATCCCTGGATGGCATCGGGTCGCAGCGGATCGTCCATCTCCCGGTAGGCGTCCACGATCAGCACTGCGTCGAGACCTCCCGGAAGGCGCGGATCGGTTGGCGTGCCGAGGACCGTGCGGACGTTCGACAATCCTTCCTGCTGCACGCGCCGGTTGATCGCTTCGATCATCTGGGGCTGAATGTCCTGCGCGTAGACCACGCCGTTGGGACCGACACGTCGAGCGAGCCTGAGCGTGAACCAGCCACCGCCTGCCCCGAGGTCGGCGACGACGGCGCCGTCCGCGACGGCCAGGGCGTCCATGATGAGATCGGGCTTACTCCAATCATCGCGGTCGGGCGCGGACAGCAGCCCAAGATCTTGCGGAGGGAACAAACGTCGGCGACTGGTGGACGGCGGAGTCTGCCTGGGCGGCGCAGTCTGACTGGGCGGTGCCGCAATGACGGGTCCCGAAGCAGACTGCTCCTGACGCGGGGCGTGGAGGCTTCCCGCTCCGAGCGCTACCGCAATCGCCGTGGTCAGGAGTGCCCGAGGCACGTTCTAGAACCCTTGAGAACCCGAAACTTGACTCGACAGGTCAAGTGTCGGGGCTCGCAATTGAACTATAGCGGGCCGAGGCCCTTCATGGGCCGGAGGCCCGCTAAAACTCATTGGGCAATTATACTGAGGGGTCCCGTCGACTTCCGGCCCATACATCCAGGACTTGTACCCATGCTGCCGTCATTTTTCGAGAGCGTGCTCCAGTTGATCGTTCGCACCTCGACGGACCTTCCTCCCGACGTGCGCGCGGCCATGAAACACGCCGTCGTCGCGGAGCCCGAAGGTACGCGCGCCGCACAAGCGCTGAACATCATCGCGCAGAACATCGATCTGGCTGTCGACCACGAAGGTGCCATCTGCCAGGACACCGGCATGCCGACCTTCGGGGTGCACGTGCCGCTTGGCTCGAACCAGATCTGGATGCGTCAGCAGATTCGCGAAGCGGTCGCTGAAGCGACGAGGCGCGGCAAGCTGCGCCCCAACTCGGTCGACTCGATCACGGGCGAGAACTCCGGTGACAACCTCGGGCCAGGCACGCCCATCATTCATTTCGATCAGTGGGAGCGCGACGAGATCGAAGTCAGGCTCATTCTGAAGGGTGGCGGTTGCGAGAACACCAACGCGCAGTACGCGTTGCCGGTGGAGTTGCCGCACCTTGGTCGCGCCGACCGCACGCTGGACGGCGTCCGCAAATGCATTCTGCACGCCGTGTGGCAGGCGCAAGGCCGGGGCTGCAGCCCTGGCGCGGTTGGCGTCTGCGTTGGCGGCGACCGCACCTCTGGTTACTCCCACGCGAAGCAGCAGCTGTTCCGCACGCTGGACGATGTGAACCCCGACGCGAGGCTGGCGGAGATCGAAGCCTCGGTCATGGGGACCGTGAACAATCTGGACATCGGCACCATGGGTTTCGGCGGACGCGTGACCCTCATCGGCTGCAAGATCGGCGCGCTCAATCGTCTGCCGGCAAGCTTCTTCGTGTCGGTGGCGTACGACTGCTGGGCCTTCCGGCGTCTGGGCGTCCTGCTCGACGCGCATACGGGTGCCATCAACAGCTGGCAGTACCGCGACCCATCTCACCCAATCATCCCCATGCTCGACCAATCAGGCTTCGTGCGCACCGGACGCGAAGTGGCGCTCCAGGCGCCGCTCAGCGAAGAGGCTGTGCGCGCGTTGAAGGTTGGTGATGTGGTGCTGGTGTCAGGCCGGATGTTCACGGGTCGCGACGCCGTTCACTCATATCTGATGAAGCACGAGCCGCCGGTCGACCTGAACGGCTCGGTGCTCTATCACTGCGGTCCTGTTGTCGTGAAAGAGGGCGACGGCTGGCGCGTGACGGCGGCAGGCCCGACAACCAGCATCCGGGAAGAGCCGTATCAGGGCGAGATCATCAAACGCTACGGCGTCCGCGCTGTCATGGGCAAAGGCGGCATGGGCGCGAAGACACTCGCTGCACTCAAGGAACACGGCGCCGTGTACCTGAACGCCATTGGCGGCGCGGCACAGTTCTACGCCCGTGCGATCAAGAGTGCAGACGATGTGTCGCTGCTAGAGTTCGGCACGCCAGAAGCCATGTGGCACCTTCAGGTCGAGGACTTCCCGGCGATTGTCACGATGGACGCGCACGGCAACAGCCTGCACAAGGACATCGAGCAGGAGTCGGGCAAGCAACTGGAGGCGATCGGCGGGTAGCCGTACTGAAAACGGCTCTACCACGGAACGCACGGAGCAAGACCGAGGACACCGGCAACATTAAATGCTTGCCCAATGATTTCCCGTTACTACTCTGTGCCCTCCGTCTGAATTCCGTGCCCTCCGTGTTAGCGCTTTTCTCGAGGTCGTAGCGTTTGCTCGAAATTAGCGACGCGCTGCAAAGCTCTTGAGCGCGGGGCGGGCGAAGCCCGCGTGCATCGCCGCCATGTCGAGGTCCATCGAGTCCAGATCGGCGAGCGCGAGCAGTGGAAACGGAATGGATGTGTCAGTGTCGAGCACCTTCGCGTAGCCCTTGCAGCCGCGACACGTCTCGATGGTGCGCCCGGGCCTCGATGCATCTGGCGTGAGGACGGCGAACAACTCGCCGCTTTCGCCGCAGTACAGACACCGGTCACCTGGCAGCTCCCACGCCGCGGCGCAGAGCGAACAGCGTAATCGCCGGGAGTCGCCGTGACGCTCGGCAAGTGCGGGCCACGAACCGCAGAGCGGGCAGTATCCCCTTGCCCACGTGTCGAGCGCGGACGTCAGCGGTTCGGTAGTGGCGCCGAAGACCGAGTCGAGCAGGGTGTGAACGAAAGGACTCACGCCAAGATCCGCCACCAGCCAGAGCAGGTCGTGCCCCAGGCCCGCCCGAGTCGCCGCGGCTCGCATCGCACCCTGTTCGCGCCGCAGGGCCAGCATCATCAGCGAGTGGACATTGATCTGGCCGCTCTCTGCGGCAGCCAGAATCTGCAGGGTGGCTTCGCCGCCTCCCCCTTCGGCCAGCGCCCGGCAGAGCTCCAGAAAGGTGGGCCGAAGTGCATCTACGGGCAATTGGATCGGTTCTCCCGTCAGAGCCGGGATCCCCGCCCGCAGTTTTGTCGTCAAGTATCTGGGCGGAAGTGACAAACGCGGCCGCGGACCGGCCTCGAACCGACCGAAAAGATCGTCCACGAGCCCGATCAGCTTGCGCTGCAGCGTGATAGCGGCCGCCAGGTCGGGTTTCGCCGTCGCCATGCCGTTCCAGTGGGCGTCGGCCAGCGCCCGGCGGGTTACCCGGTTTACGGCGGGCAGCGCGACGTAAGGCATGAACCGTGAATGGTATACTGAGGGAGTTTCTTAGGAGAAATGGCAGATGATCAACGTCTCTGAAACCGCGGCAGTCAAGATCAACGAGCTTCTGACCGAAGAGAACAAGCCAGGCAGCGCGCTGCGCGTGTTCGTGCAGGGCGGCGGTTGCTCGGGCTTCCAGTACGGTCTGATGATCGAAGAGAACGGCGAGGGGTCGGGCGACCAGGTGTACGAGTCGAACGGCGTCAAGCTGCTGGTCGATCCGATCAGCATTCGCTACCTTGGCGGCGCCGAGGTCGACTTCGTGGACACGGTTACGGGCGGTGGTTTCACGATCAAGAACCCACAGGCGAAGTCCACCTGCGGCTGCGGGTCATCGTTCTCAGTCGAATAGAGCGCCGTTGGAGCTCTCGGGCCTTCGCCCGGCCGGCGGCAAGCGCTCGACGAAGCGCGATCGGATCCTCAATATCTTCCTGCGTCAAAAGGGACACCTGACCGCGGACGAGTTGTACGATCTCGTCCGCCTCGAGGATCCCGGCCTGGGTCGAGCCACCGTCTACCGCACCCTGCAGTGGATGGTCAGCTCGGGCCTCGCCAACAAAGTGGACTTTGGCGAAGGACGCTCGCGCTTCGAGCCGTCCGTACGCCACCCGCGCCACTTTCATCTGATCTGCAACACGTGTCATCGGTCGTCCGAGTTCCTCAGTTCGGACATCGAGGCGATGCTCGAGGAAGTGACCGCGTCGCGCGGTTTCCAGACCGCGCAGAGCGTCATTCAGGTGTTTGGCGTCTGCGAAGATTGCCGGACCGGTGCCACGACCGCGACGCTCGACGGCGCGGCCACCGAACTGGTCTTCGCGCGGGACGCGCTGAAGATCGCTGTCGCGACCGAACGCAGCGGGCTTGCCTTCTACGCGCGCGCGGCAGCCATGGCGAGCGATCCGCGCGGTCGTGAAATTTTCCGACGGCTGTCCGAAGACGAGCAGGACCATCTGCGAACGCTGGAGGGGCGCTACGCCGAGCTGTTGGCCAGCGATCCAACGCTTGAATCGCGTCCGACGTTTCTCTTCTTCAAGGGTGCGGCTCAAGGCATCTTCGCGGAAGGCGCCGAGAAACTGCGAGAAGGCGTCGACGACCTGAAGGCGCTGCTCATCGGCATCCGCTGCGAGCGCGATTCGTACAAGTTCTTCAAGAAGTACGGCGACCGCTTCGAGGACTCCGAAGGCAAACGGATCTTTCTCGAGTTTGCCGAGGAGGAGCGGGAGCATCGCGATCTGCTGATCCGCGAGTACCGCGCCCTGCAGGAGCGCCTCGGACAGCGCGCTCGCGACCCTCGTCCGGCCAGCGCGTCGACGCCTTGATCGACCTCCATACCCACACGACGGCATCCGACGGCAAGCACTCGCCGGACGTGCTGGTGGCGCTCGCCGCCGGCGCCGGAGTCACCACGCTCGGACTGACGGACCACGACACCATCGCCGGGTGTGAAGCGGCAGCCGCCGCGTGCGCACGGCACGGCATTGAGTTCATTCCCGGCATCGAGATCACGGCCGTGGCAGACGAGCGCGACGTGCACGTGCTGGCGTACTTCTTCGACCTCGAGTCCACGCCGCTCCTGCGCTTCCTCGCCGAACAGCGCGAGCATCGCGTGACTCGGGTGCGAGCGATGTTGGAACGACTGGCCCAGCACGGCCTGTCAATGGATGCCGACACTGTGCTCGGGCCAGCACTCGCCGATCGCTCTCGTACGGTTGGCCGTCCCAACATTGCCCGTGCGCTCGTTGACGCGGGCTACGTATCCTCCATCCGCGACGCGTTCGACAGGTGGCTGTCGCGTGGCCGTCCGGGCTTTGTCTCTCGATACGGCGCGTCACCAGCCGACGTGTTCACCCTCGTTCACGAGGCTGGCGGTCTTGCCTCGCTCGCGCATCCGGTGCTTGTGGGACACGACGAGTGGCTCGCGGGGTTTGCCGCGTCGGGTCTCGATGCGATCGAAGCGTTTCACTCGGCCCAGACTTCGGACGACACTCATCGATATTTGGCGATCGCCCGCGACCTCGATCTGCTGGTGACCGGAGGGTCGGACTTCCACGGCAGCGATCACGGCGGAGGGGGACCGGGCAGCGTCGCGTTGCCCCGCGCCGAGTTCGAGCGTTTGCGAGCGTGGCGCGCCGGCCGCGTGGAGCGCCACAGACGCTGAACTTGGCGAGTTGGCGACTTGGAGAATTGGTGAGTCGGAGAGGCCCTCACCCACGAATTTCAATTCTCCAAGTCACCAACTCTCCAGATCACCAATTCTCTAGCGCCGCCTGGCTGCGATTCGAGCGACGGCTTCCGGCAGATACACTTCCTCGTCGAACAGCACGTCCATCCCGCGCGTGAGCAATCGCAATTCGCCAGGTTGCAGCAGGTGCGCACCAGAGGTTGGCCCCCAGCCGTGCTCGCGCTGACGCTCGGTGAAGGTCTCGTAGAGCAACACACCACCCGGTACCAGAGCGTCGCGCAGCGCCGGGAACAGCGCACGATCGAGATAGCGAGTCACGACAATCAGATGGAAGTGGTCCCGAGGGAGCGGCAGCGTGGTCAGGTCGGCACAAACCATGGCGAGGTCGAGTCCCGCCGCTCGTGCAGCATGCTTCGCGCCGAGAACGACGTCGTACTGAATGTCTATGCCGATCGTGTGGAAGCCGGCTGCCGCCATCAACAGGCTGTGGCGTCCACGACCGGCTGCGACGTCGAGGGCTCTTGCGCCTCGCGGGAATTCAACATGTGCCCGTGAGACCCAGCGAGCGATGAAGGCCGAGGGTGGATTGGCCGCGAAGAAGTCGGTCATACTCAGAACTCTTTCGACATCATGTGCGATCCCGCCTGCATTCGTGCGGACTGATGACAGAACCGATACTCGAACTTGACGGCGTGACCAAACAGTACGGTGCGCTGCGTCCGCTTCGCGTCGAACACCTGGTCGTCGCTGCCGGCGAACAGGTGGCGTTGCTCGGATTCGATCAACCTGCGGCCGAAGTGCTGATCAATCTGATCACAGGTGCCAGCCTGCCCGATACGGGACGGGTGCGCGTCTTTGGTCGCTCGACGTCGGAGATCGTGGACAGCGCGGACTGGCTCACGCTCCTCGATCGGTTCGGCATCGTCAGCGAGCGTGCGGCGATGCTGGAGCCGTTGACTGTCATTCAGAATCTCGCGATTCCATTCGGCCTGGAGATCGAGCCGCCACCACCGGCGATTGTTCTGCAGGCCTCCGACCTGGCGACTGAAGTCGGAATCACCAATGCCTCGTGGGAGCGTCGCGTCGGCGATCTCGATGCGGCACTTCGGATGCGTGTGCGACTCGCTCGCGCACTCGCACTTGGACCGGGCCTGCTGCTGGTCGAACATCCGACCGCGACGTTGCCGGCGCACGAAGTGGCGCCGTTTGGTCGGAAGCTCCGAGCCGTCGCCGAGGCTCGCGCGGCCGCCGTTCTTTCGATGACGGCTGATCCCGCGTATGCCGCGTCGGCGTCATCGCGGGCGCTTCGGGTCGAACCCGCCACGGGACGCCTCAAGTCAAGGTAGTGCGCTCCGTGAAACGACTCATTCTCTTCGACATCGATGGCACGCTGGTGCTGACGGGCGGCGCCGGCGGACGCGCCATGGTGCGCGCGTTCCAGGAGGTGTTCGGCTTCTCGAACGGGTTGGGCTCGATCTCGATGGCCGGACGAACCGATGCCTGGATCGTCAGGCAGATGTTGGCCGAACACGGCATCGCAGACGCGCGTGCGGATCTGCAGCGCTTCCTCGACGTCTATCTCGGATACCTGGCGACTGAAGTGCTCCAACCGAACGTCGAGAAACGCGTCCTGCCTGGCGTGCGTTCGCTGCTGGATCTCCTCGCTTCTAGAGACGATGTGTATCTGGCGCTGTTGACGGGCAACTACCGTCGCGGCGCCGAGATCAAGCTGGAACACTTCGACCTCTGGCGGTACTTCAGCGCGGGCGCGTACGGCGACGATGCGCACGACCGAAATGGACTGCTCTGGACGGCGCTTGCGAATGTTGAAGCTGCTGGCGGTCCGCGCGTGCGTCCATCAGAGGTGGTGATCATTGGCGACACGCCGCTCGACGTGGCGGTGGCCGTCGCCGGCGGCGCCAGGTCGCTTGGCGTCGCAACTGGGAGCTTCGATGTGGATACGCTGCTCGAAAGTGGGGCGGACGGCGCGTTACCTGACTTGTCGGACGCCGAGGCTGTGCTGAGGGCGTTGAACCTGGAGGGGTAAGTTTCCCGGCCCGAATCCGCGTTCGGGCCGGTTTGGAGATCAGCCTTCGATCAGGCGAACATCACCCGCCCTCGGACCCTTTCCGGAATCCTCAGGAGTGAAATCCACACGCTGTCCTTCGCGCAGCAGCTCGAAGACTGCGCCGCGTACCGAACTGCGGTGAAAGAAGTGTTCGATGCCGCTCTCATCGCGAATGAAGCCGAAGCCCTTGTCGATGAGGAGTCGTGCGATGGTCCCGCTCGGCATACCCGAAGCCCTCCGTTCGATATCCCGGGGGAATCCCCGGGATGGTCGGCCGGCATCGGATCGCTGCGAAACGACGACTGCGTCTTTTGAGGCGCCCGACGGCCGACTGTTGT
>JBEBGB010000908.1:0-2077 GCA_040081675.1 Vicinamibacterales bacterium | reverse complement strand
GCATGTCCACGGCCCGGAATCTCCACCTTCCACTTGATGTTCCTGTTCTCGGCCCATTCGAGCGGAGGGTTGGCGGTCGTGGAGACGCCGATGGCATCCGGTCCGCGCCACTGCGCCCAGTTCCGGCGCGCGTCGGCACTCTGGGCGGAGGGACGCGCAGGCGTGGCGGTGATGCTCGCGACAACTGCCGCGACGCCGAGGGCGGCTGAACACAGTCGCATGGACGCTCCTTGTGGCGAGTATAGCGCCGGGGCTTTGCACGCCATGGGGTTCAGACTCTCGACCGAGCTTCTTGGTTTAGGCTGCTCGCGATGCGGCACCGAGGCGTGCGTACTGTCGGCTCGCCCACAGCGACAGCGTCAGCAAGCCGGCGCCCGCCACCATGAAACTCGGCGCCCAGCTCAGGGCACGGACACCCTGGCCCATCAGAATCGGACCAATGCCCTGGCCCAGAAAGAAGATGAACGCAAAGAGCGACACGGTCGTGGAGCGGGCCTTGGGGTTGAGCTCGGTGGCTCTCGTCTGCAGCGGTCCGTGCATCGTGAAGTAGCCCATGCCGTAGAGCACCATGCCCGGAATGAACAGCCACCAGACGCGCAGCAGTCCGATCACGAAGTAGGCCGTGCACAGCAGCGATCCGCCGAGGACGAGCGTGCCACGCTCGCCGATTCTCGGCACGAGGCGCTTCACCGTGAGACTGTAGAAAAGCCCACCGACGCCGTAGCCAGCCAGCATCAGACCCACCTGGCTGGGGCCGAGGAACGGAAACCGGTCGAGCATCGATGCCGCGAGAAACGCCAGCCCGCCAAACACCAGGCAGCCTTCGATGAACACGACCGAGAAGATCGTGCGTGCCGCCGGAAGCCGTAACAGATCGAGCATGGGCGCCAGCGAGAAGCGCCGATCGCGCGCCGCTTCCGGGAATCGTCTGGCCTCTCGTCTCAACAGCAGCGCCACGAGCAGACCAGCACCGCCGAACACGAGGAAGATGCCTCGCCAGTTCAGATGCTCGCCAAACAGCCCGCCGAGTGTTGCGCTGAGAATCTGGCCGAGCATCAGCGCACTGATGAAGCGTCCGAGCGCCGTCTGGCGGCTCTCATAGGGGAACTTCTCGCCGATGTAGCTGATCGCCAGCGGGATGATGCCGGCAGCCACGACACCGGTCAGCAAGCGAAGCAGAATGAACAGCCACAGGCTTGGCACCACCGCGCAGGCCAGCGTGCCTATCGAAAAGAGGAACATCACCCGCGTCATCACGGTCAGAGGCCCGATGCGGTCACCGAGCGGTCCGTAGAACAGCTGGCAGATACCGTAGGGAAGCGCGTAGGCCGAGATCGTCAGCGCGGCGCGCGCGAGGGGGACATCGAACTCCGCCGCAATAATCTTGAGCAGCGGATCGATGACCCTGGCATCGGCGCTCACCAGGAAGGCGGCTGCGCCCAGCGTGACCAGGGACGCGCGATTCGTGTCGGACACGGTGGCAGTATACAGAGGTGATCTCCGCCGTCCCTCACTCCGGCATCTCCGATGTCTCGGCGCTCCGTCTGACCGACCGCATCCGCCCAGGCGTGCGCGTGCTATTTGTCGGGATCAATCCTGGCGTGCGATCGGCGCTCATCAATCACCACTTCGCCGGCCATTCGAATCGTTTCTGGAAGCTGCTGTTCGCTGCTGGCCTGGTTCCGGAGGCCGTCACGTACATCGACGACGACCGGCTCCCGGAGTGGGGCTTCGGCGTGACGAATTTGATTCCGCGTCCCACGCCGGGAATCGATTCGCTGCGGCCAGACGAGTACACATCCGGGCTCGTGCAGCTTCGCCGGAAGGTTCGTCGCTCGAAACCGCCGGTTGTTGCCTTCGTCGGCGTCACGTTGTACCGATTCGTCTTCGGCATTCCGGCGAGCAAACGGATCAGGCTGGGACCGCAGTCCGACCGCTTCGAAGGCGCGCGAGTGTTCGCGCTGCCCAATCCGAGCGGGCGCAACGCGAACTTCAGCTACGCGGAGATGGTCGAGGCGTTTGCCAGTGTGCGTCGTGCCGAGCTGGAGAATGCGGGGGCAGCCGCCACGGAATGAGG
>JBEBGB010000907.1:0-2078 GCA_040081675.1 Vicinamibacterales bacterium | reverse complement strand
GCCAGGAAGCCTCCCTGTTCCAGTGTCGCGCAGCCGCGGCTGGCGTCTGCTTGCGCATCACGGGTGTGCATGCTGTTCGCAACGAAACCACGTCGTCGTTGATGATCAACGGCAACCATGCGACGGGCTGGGGTGACTATCCGCAGAGGCCGGAGGATTACACCACGATGTGGCGCATCTCGGAGTTGACGGTCCACGGACCGGTCTCGCAATAGCCGAAGGTCTCAGTCGAGCGGACGAGTGGGCCACGCACGCGACGAACGCACTGCCCGAGGCGCGAACAGACCCCTGCGGCTATAATTTCCGAGCTACCCCGACCGACGACGCTCGACTATGAGAGGACTGATGAGGCTAAGGACCCGTTCATGAATAAAGGTGCAATTCTGGCCGCCGATGCATCCCGCCGGGCTTTGTTGCTCGTCACTTACATACGCCCGGTATGCGCGCTCCTCGCGCCTCGCCGGGCGGGCGCCTCGACGCCCATAATCAGCACCCCTATTCGTGAACGAGTCCTTGCCCTTCCAATATCTGTCCTTCTAGCTGTTTTTGCGGCTGGCAGCGCGTCGGCCGCCACCGTCAGCGGACGCGTATCAGATTCAACAGGTGGCGTCCTTGCTGGAGCCACCGTGGTGTTACGCGGTGTCGCGACCGGCGAGGAACGATCGGTCGACACCAGTGCCGACGGAAGCTTCAGCCTGAGCACGCCCACCGCGGGTACCTATCTGGTCATCGTCCGTCGCTCGGGATTTTCAGAAGCCGCACGAACGGTATCTGTCGAGAGCGCCGATGCTGCGCTCGCCATCGATGTGCAGCTCGAAGTCGGCGTGATCAGTGCACAGGTCAGCGTCACGGCGAATCGCGCCGAGCGCGAAGCGCGCACGATTCCGTTGCACGTCGACAGCATCAGTCGTCCAGCCATCGAACAGGCCAACACGCTCTCGACCGGTGACGCGCTGGCGGAATTGGCGAACATCACACCGGTCGGAAACGGTCCATTTGGCGTGCGGCCTCGTTTGCGCGGGCTTGATTCCACGCGCATGCTCGTGCTGGTGGACGGCGAGCGTTTGAACACGGCGCGGCAGGCCACCGATCGCACCGGTGCCGAAACCGGGCTCGTGTCGCCGGATGCAGTGAGCCGAATCGAAATCGTCAATGGCGCGGGCACGCTGCTGTACGGGTCTGACGCGCTGGCCGGCACGGTGAACATCATCACCAACGAGCCATCGCTCTCAGACGACGTCCGCTGGCTCTACGGCGTGAACGCCTTCTACAGCTCGAACGAAAAGGGACGCCGTGGGACCGCGACAGTCGGCGTGACGACCCCGCGCTACGCGGTGCGTCTGCAGGCGGGTCTCGAGTCGTTCGACAACTACCAGGCTGGCAAGTTCACCGTGGAAGACACACGGCCGTTCTTCGCGACCGGACAACTCAAGCGTACGGACACCATCGATACCAATTTTGGTTTCAACTTCGGCGCGTTTCCCGATCCCTTCAACGCGCCGTACGTCAGGACCAGCCCGGAGATTCTCGGATCGGGCGCGAATGGCAACTTCATCAATCTGTCCGGGCTGATCAAGGTGGGCGAGCGCCGAACGGTGCGTCTGCGGTACCAGCGGCGTCGCATGGACGACATCGGGTTTCCCGACTTCACTCCGCCCTATTTCTTCAACGCGACCTCGCTCCCGCATAGCGACCTCGATCGGGTGTCGGCCAAGTACGAAGCGCGGGCGGTGACGCCGTGGCTCGCCAATCTCTCGCTCACCGCGCACTATCAGAAGACGGCTCGTCAACTGCAGAACCTGTTGCCGGTGCAGTTCCCCGCTCCCACCGCCGTTGCGTTCTTTCCGATCAGCGTCATGCGTCTCGACATCCTGTCGCAGACCGAGCAGCGAGTGTGGACGCCAGGTGTCGATCTGCAGGCCGTGCTGTTGCCTGCGGCGCATCATGTTCTGTCGACCGGACTCATGTTCTATCGCGACCGTAGCAGCGACCAACGCACCACCAGCACGACCACCTCGATGCTCGGACAGGTCGTGCTCGGCGCGCGCGGACCTGCGGCAACGGTCTTCGACTCGCCG
>JBEBGB010000012.1:0-28769 GCA_040081675.1 Vicinamibacterales bacterium | reverse complement strand
ATCGATTCCGCCACTCGACTGAAGCCCGCACTCGCCATCCACGGCGAGGCGGCTTGTCAACCGACGCTCGCTACGCGCTCGCGCGAGCGAAGGTTGGTGGCGAGGGAAGGAATCGAACCTTCGAAGCCCGAAGGCGACAGATTTACAGTCTGCTGCGTTTGACCGCTTCGCTACCTCGCCAGCTGTGTGTGCGTGGAATCCGTGTCTTTCGATGCTTACCTTGAGGACCGGGACGCCCAGGTCGTTGGAGCTGGCGAAGGGATTTGAACCCCCGACCAGCTGATTACAAATCAGCTGCTCTACCGGACTGAGCTACGCCAGCCAGACAAAAGTTGGACTTTAGCACGTCTTGTGCCACGCATGCAACCGCGCTCTTGCGTACTGTTTCGTACGAAATGCGCTCGAGTCGGCCCTCAGCCGCGTTGCCTGAGCGCCTCGAACAAGGCAATCCCAGCCGCCACCGAGACATTCAAACTCTGCACGTGGCCCCGCATGGGAATCGAAGCCAACCAGTCGCAACGCTCCCGCACCAGCCGGCGTAGCCCGGTGCCTTCCGCGCCAACGACGATGGCCAGGGGAATAGTTAAGTCTAGTCGATCGTAGCGATTAGGTGAATCGCCCGCAAGCCCAATCGTCCAGATTCCGGCTTCTTTCAGCTCTTCGATCGCCCGCGCGATGTTCACAACTTCGGCCATTTTGACGTGCGACGCCGCCCCGGCGGCCGCCTTGGCGGCGGCGCCGTCCAGCGGGGCCGCCCGCCGAGACTGCCGAATGACTCCGTCCGCCCCAGCCGCGTCCGCCGTTCGGAGAATCGCCCCGAGGTTGTGCGGGTCCTCGATGCCGTCCAGGACGACCAGCAAGGGCACGCCGGCGGCACCACTTACAAGCTCGCCGATTGAATAGTCCTGGCTCTCTTCGACCTCCGCAACAACCCCCTGATGCACCCCGCCCTTCGCGGCGCGATCGAGCTCCGTCGTCTGCACGCGTCGAACCTCAATGCCCGCGCGTTGGGCAGCCGTAATGGCCTCGGCCACGCGTCCGCCCTGGCGATCGGCAACTCGAAGCTCTCGCACGCGACCGGAGCGAATCGCCTCGAGGACCGAGTTAATCCCGTAGATCAGCATGGCCGCTTACAGGTTCTCGAGCATCCGCGCGAATGCGGCGGCGCGCTCGCGGCAGCCAATGATGGCCGGGAGACCAGCGGACGCCGAGAGTTCCGCGCCTCGATCAATTGCCGGCACCACCAGATCGAGCTCGGGGCCGTCTGCCTTTCCGGTGAGCGCAAGCCGAATGGGATGAAAGAGCCCCTTGCCCTTCTGGCCGGTCTTTGCCTTGACGACCGCGGCGGCGGCGCGAAACCTTTCGCGGTCGAGTCGTGGGGCGTTCGCCAGTTCCTCCGCCAGGGCGCGAACCACGGCCCGCACTCCTTCAGACGCGATCTCGTGTCTGATCGCTTCATCATTCAGCGCGGCACTCGGCGAGAAGTGGAACAGCACGCTCAGCCGGCCTGGAATCTGGTCGAGACGATCCACCGCTCCGCTGGCGATCGGTATCACGGCCGCCAAGTAGTCGAAGCCCTCTGACGACGGCGTCATCGACACGCCCGCAGCAGCGAAAAACGGGAGCGCCAGCGTAGCCAACCGTGACGCATCGGCCACCTTGAGATAGTGACGGTTCACCCACGCCAGCTTTTCCTCGTCGAACACACCGGCACTCAGGCCGACGGCGTCGAGAGAGAAACGTCGAGCCATTTCCGCAATCGGCAGAATCTCTTCATCGTTGCCGGGCGACCAGCCGATGAGCGCAAGGTAGTTGACCAACGCCTCGGGCAAGTAACCCTTCGCGCGAAACTCGCCGATCGACGTGGCGCCGTGACGCTTCGACAACGGGGTGTGGTCGGGCCCCATCACCATGGCCAGATGGGCAAAGCGTGGCGGTGTGAATCCCAGGGCCTCGTACAACAGAATCTGTCGCGGCGTATTCGAGATGTGGTCCTCGCCCCGAATGACCTGCGTAATCCTCATCAGCGCATCGTCCACGACGACGGCGAAGTTGTAGGCAGGCGTTCCGTCGCTGCGCACGATGATGGGGTCGCCAATGACGTCCGTGTGGAAACGCACTTCGCCGCGGACAGCGTCATCGAACGAGACCTCGTGGTTCTCGCGGACGCGGAAGCGGATTGAGGGCGTTTCGCCCGCGGCAACGCGCTCCGCCGCCTGCTGCTTCGACAGACGCCGACAGGTTCCCGCGTAGAGCGCGGGCCGGCCCGAAGACACTGCAGCCTCGCGGTCAGCGTCGATCTGCGCACGCGTGCAAAAGCAGTAGTAGGCCGCGTCGGTGTCCAGCAGTTGTTGCGCGTGCTGGCTGTATAGACCGCCGCGCTCGGACTGACGATAGGGTCCATGAGGACCGCCATTGTCGGGCCCCTCGTCCCAGTCGAGACCCAGCCACCTGATGTCGTCGATGATCGAGGCCTCAGAGGCGCGTGTCGACCGCTCGGTGTCGGTGTCTTCGATGCGCAAGACGAAGACGCCACCCTGCCCGCGAGCGAGGAGAAAATTGAAGAGCGCCGTGCGTGCGTTGCCCACGTGCAGCATGCCGGTCGGACTTGGAGCGAATCGGACTCTCATACTTCTAGGCCATGGGCGATGGGCGGTGGGCGATGGGCTCGTCGGGACACCGGTTCGAGTTTCACAGCGTTAGCGACCTCACGCACGAACGAGAAGGGCGGTCGCGTGTGCGGCGATGGCTTCGCCACGTCCAACCGCGTCGACGCCCTCATTTGTCTTGCCCTTGATGCTCACTTGCGCGACGCCAATACCCATGGCGGCAGCGATGGCCTCTCGCATCTCGTCGACGTACGACTTTATTTTGGGTCGTTCGAGGATCACCGTCACGTCAACATTGACCACGTCGTAGCCGGACGCGCGCACGAGCGCGACAGCCCGACGCAGCAGTTCGACCGAGTTGGCGTCCTTCCACTGCGGATCCGTATCCGGGAAGTGGCGCCCGATATCGCCCAGCGCCGCAGCCCCGAGGACCGCGTCCGTAGCGGCGTGACACACGACGTCTCCGTCCGAGTGGCCGAGTGGTCCGCGCTCGAAGGGCACGGTCACACCACCGAGGATGAGCGGACGCCCTTCAACAAGACGATGGAGGTCGTAGCCGGTGCCAACGCGTGTCACCGTTTGCCCTGCCTCTCCTGCCTGCCGTGCCAGCCCTGTCCTCGCGTCGTCCGCTGCCGCACGCGCGATGGCGTCCATCACAGGCAGATCTTCCGGCGTGGTGATCTTGACGTTGGTCGCTTCACCCTCGACCAGGCGCACCGCGTAACCGGCACGTTCAGCCAGCGTCGCTTCATCAGTCGCATCGGCCCCCTGCTCGCCGAGTGCAAGTGCATCTCGCAGCACCGTGCGTGCGAAGACTTGCGGTGTCTGCGCCAGGTAGACCACGTCGCGTGGAATGGTCTCGTCCACGAAGGGCGGCGTCTGCGTCGTCGCACGCTTCACGGTGTCTCGAGCAGGCATCGCCGCGAGCGCCGCGCCGGATTCGATCGCGGCTGCGATCGTGCGCGAAATCAAACCGGCTGTCGCCAGGGGTCTCGCGGCATCGTGAATCACGATGAACTCGGACTCGTTGGCCACGGCACGAAACGCGTTCAGCACGGAGTCCTGACGCCGTGCGCCCCCAGCAACGAGGCGAATCGGTTTTCTCGGATCCCGCAGATAGGCTGGTGGCTCGGCCACCAGTTCCGCTGGCAGCGCAACGACCACTTCGTCGATCTCGGGGTGCGCCAGAAAGAGCGCGACGCTGCGCTCGAGCACCGATCGACCGTCGATGGTCAGAAGCTGCTTCGGCAAGGGCGCGCCGAAGCGCAGCCCGCGGCCGCCGGCCGCGATGATGGCTGAGACAAACATGTGCGGAACTGTTGATTATAGACGCGGGGAAGCTCCCGAGCCCCGCTCGACCTGCACGCTCGACCTCAGCGCGTCTCTCTTGCCCATATAATTCCGGCTCACCTTGGCTTTGACTCCCGGAAGCCGCCTCGGTCCCTACGAAATCCTCTCGGCGCTTGGTGCGGGCGGCATGGGCGAGGTCTATCGGGCGCGCGACACGCGACTCAATCGTGACGTCGCAATCAAGGTTCTGCCACCGGCCTTCGCTACCGACGAGGGACGCCTCGCGAGGTTCGATCAGGAAGCCCGCGCGACCGCGGCGCTGAATCATCCACACATCCTCGCGGTGTACGACATCGGCGTCCACGACGGTGGACCGTATGTGGTGTCGGAACTGCTCGAAGGCCACACGCTGCACGACGCGATCAACGGCGTGCCGATGCCGCTGCCCACATTGCTGGGGCTGGCGGTGGAGATCGCCGACGCACTCGATGCGGCCCACGCGCGCGGGATTGTGCATCGCGACATCAAGCCGGCGAACCTCTTCGTCACCAGCCGGGGCCATGCGAAGGTGCTCGACTTCGGGCTCGCGAAGGTCGTGGACGTCGCAGGCACCTCCACCGTGGCCACCGACGCGCCGCTGTCCGGCGCCGGGACGACGGTGGGTACAGTGGCATACATGTCGCCGGAGCAAGCACGTGGCGAAGAAGTCGATGCGCGCAGCGATCTGTTCTCGTTCGGCGCCGTGCTCTACGAAATGGCCAGGGGCCAGCCGGCGTTTCAAGCGGCGACGACAGCGCTGACCTACGACGCAATCCTGAATCGGCCGCCGGCCGATCTCGCGGCCGTTCAGGCAGGCCTGCCCGCGGCGCTCGTCCGTCTCATCCTCCATGCGCTGGACAAGGATCGCGACCGGCGCTACCAGTCTGGCGCCGAGATGCGAGTGGCGCTCGAGGCTGTGAAGCGCGCGGCCGAATCAAGCGGGTCGCGGGCGACCGCGTTGCCGACGCCGTCGATCGCCGTGCTGCCCTTCGCCGACATGAGCGCGCTGAAGGATCAGGACTACTTCTGCGAAGGCATGGCGGAGGAGATTCTCAACTCGCTGACGATGCTGCCGTCCATGCGCGTGGTGTCGCGGACGTCGTCCTTCCAGTTCAAAGGTCAGTCGCTCGACGTGCGCCGGATCGGCGAACTGCTCGACGTTCAGTACGTCGTCGAAGGCAGCGTGCGCACGGCTGGGAACCGCGTGCGGATTACGGCGCAGCTCGTCGATGTGGCCAACGGCTATCACCTCTGGTCCGAACGCTACGACCGCGACATGAATGATGTGTTCGCCATCCAGGACGAGATCGCCCACGCCATCGTGGACAAGCTGAAGGTGAAGTTGACGGGCGACGGAGAGGCGCTGCTCGTGAAGCGTCCGACGCACGATCTGGAGGCCTACCACCTGTACCTGCAGGGGCGGCATGCCTGGCTGACGCTCCGCAGTGCGGAGGCCCTGCGCCGCGCCATCGAGTGCTTCGAGCAGGCAATCGCGCACGACCCGGCGTATGCGATCGCGCATGCCGGGCTGGCCGATGTGTACAGCACAATGGCCACGTACGACCTCGTACCTCCACGGACGGCGTTCGACAAGGCCAGGCCTGCGGCAGAGAGGGCCGTGGCCCTCGATGGCCACCTGGCCGAGGCACACTACGCGCTCGGCACGGTGCGGACGTACGGCGACTGGGACTTTGTCGCCGGAGAGAGTGCCTACCGCACGGCTATCGCGCTCAACCCGTCGCTGGCCATTGCGCACACGGGCATGGCCCACATCCTGTGTATCCTCGGGCGGCCGGCCGAGGGAGCGTCGGAGGCGATTCGGGCGCGAACGCTCGATCCGGTGTCCGTATTGGTCGCCTTCCAGGCGGCGATGGTCTTCATGAATCTTGGTCGTTTCGAGGAGGCAGTCGAGGAAGCGCGACGGGCGCTGGAGATCAACCCCGGGTTCGGTCCCGCATGGAGCGTGTTGGCCGGGATGCTGGCAGGGGCAGGCAGGCACGACGAGGCCGTTGAGGCGGCGGAACGGTTCCTGACGATAACGCACCGGAGTCCAGGCGCCCTGGCATACGCGGCGGCCGTCTTGTTCAGGGCGGGTCGCCGCGCGGAAGGCGACGAACGCCTGGAGGAATGGCGCGTTTCGGCAGTGTCGACGTATGCGTCGCCCTTGTCGTTGGCGATGGCCCTGGTGAGTCGCGGAGACTACGGTGACGCGGTAACCTGCCTCGAGCGCGCCTTCGAGGAGCGGCTGCCTGCGATGGTCTTCCTGAATTGCAATGGGATCTGGGATCCGCTACGAAGCGATCCGCGGTTCGAGGCGCTGGTGAAACGAATCGGCCTGTCGACCGTGCCGAATCCGTAGCCAGCCTGGCCCCTACGAGGGATCGACAACGGGACGACCCGGTCGGTGCGCGAGCGCGCCCGGGCGCGTCAGTGCCTCGTACTCGGCCAGCCCCTCATCGATGCCCCCATCAAATCGCAGCTCTCCGTCGTGGAGCACACAGGCGCGTCTGCAGACCGCGCGTGTCGCGCTGGGGGAGTGGGACACGAAGATGATCGTCTTCCCATCGGCTTGAAGACGCTCGAGTGTCTTGACGCACCGCTTCTGAAAATCCTGATCGCCGACGGCAAAGATCTCGTCCAGCAGCAGAATGTCCGGATCGAGGTGAGCGGCAACGGCAAAGGCCAGCCGCATGTGCATGCCCGACGAGTAGGTCTTGAGCGGGACGTCCATGAAGTCGCGCAGGCCGGAGTATTCGACGATGCCGCCGAACTTGTCGGCGATTTCGGCGCGCGTGAGGCCGTGAATCGACGCGTTGAGGTACACGTTCTCGTGTCCGGTCAGCTCGGGGTGAAAGCCGACACCGAGTTCGATCAAGCTGCCGATACGGGCGTTCCTGGTCACCAGCAGCCGGCCTCCGCTCGGATGATAGATGCCCGCGATCATCTTCAGCAGCGTGCTCTTACCCGACCCGTTGCGTCCGACGAGCCCTACGGATTCTCCAGATGCGATTCGGGCGGTCACGTGGCTCACGGCCCAGAACGGTTCGACCACCTCGCCACGCCTCCGCCCCCCGAACCACGACAGCGCCCGAACCTTCAGCTCGGTTCCGGGGTTGTGCTTCAACATGAAGCGCTTCGACACGTCGTGCAGTTCGATGGCCGCCATCACACCTGCTCGGCGAGCGTGCCCTGCACATTCACGAACACGGCTGTGCCGATCACGATGCCGCCGATCGCATAGGTCAGCGCTACGTACCAGAGCTCCGGCGCCGGCCACGCGCCCCGGAAAAGGATCTCGTGGTATGCGAGGACGAACGAGGACATGGGACTGAGTAACAGCGGAATCCGCAAGCGCTCTGGCACGGTCGCCAGGTCGTACACGATTGGTGTCAGCCAGAAGAGCAGGGCCAGCGCGACCTCGAGGAGGTGGCGAATGTCGCGAAAGAATGCCGTGCCGCACGACAGGAGCAGCGCAAGGCCGATCGTGAACGTGACCTGAAGCGCCAGGAAGACCGGGAACAGGAGCATCGGCCCTGAAATAGGCACGCGGTACGCCAGCATCATGATCGGCACGAACACCGCCAGCGTCAGCACGAACTGCGCGAGGTTGAAGAGGACCGTCGCGATGGGCAGCACCGCCCGAGGGAACGCGACGCTCTTGAGAAGCGAGCCACCCTCGGAAATCGATCCCGTCGACATCATCGTCGCGTTGACGAAGAAGGTCCACGGCAGCACGCCAAGCAACAGGAAGAAGGCGAAGTCCGGGATCGAGGTTCGCATGATGTAGGTGAACGCGAACCAGTAGACGCCGATCGTGAAGAGCGGATTCAAGAGAGACCAGAAGAAGCCGAGGATCGAGCCCCGGTACTTCAACCGCAGATCTCTCAGCACCAGGCTCCTGACCAGTTCCCGATAGCGAAACACGGCGAGGAGCATCGCTCCCACCGACTCCATCTCCCTGGCCCGGTCGACCATGTCGGGACCGGGCTGCGGAAGCGAGTGGCTGTTCCCTCGTGACTGTGTTTCAGGCTCTGGCGATGGCATGCGTAGCTGCGAATCGAGCAAGACGCGACCGCAATCGGTGTTGAGGACTGACGTAATGTACCTTATCGAAGGACCTGCTGAAAGGCCGCGACTTGCGCATCCTCATCGCGAATGTGACCCTCGCCACACGGACGGGCACCGAAACTGCCACTCGAGATCTTGCCGCCGGACTGCTCGCCGCAGGCCACGAGCCGACGGTGTACTCGCGCAGCCTCGGAGACATCGCGAACGAGATTGGTGCGCTCGGAATTCGGGTCGTGTCTGACCTGTCTTCCCTGCCGGAAGCGCCCGACATCATTCACGGGAACCATCACGTCGAGACGATAGAGGCGTTGCTCCACTTTCCGGGAACACCGGGTGTGTTCGTCTGTCATGACCGTACCGCCACCTGGTCGGCGCCTCCTTCCATCGGCCGCATTCGATACTACGTGGCAGTCGACCACTATTGTCTGGAGCGGCTGACCGGCGACTACGGCATTCCGCCACCCCTGACGCGGGTCATCTACAACTCCGTTGATACGGACCGTTTCGTTCAGCGTCCTTCGCTGCCGCCACGCCCGCGTCGTGCCCTGGTCTTCAGTAACTACGCGGGTCCAGGTACCCACATGGAAGCCATCCAGAAGGCCTGCGCGGCTCTGGACATCGAGCTGGACGTCCTCGGTGCGGGTTCGGGCCGCAGTAGTGACAATCCCGAACAGATGCTCGCCGGTTACGACGTGGTGTTCGCCAAGGCCCGCTGTGCGATCGAAGCGATGGCGTCGGGAACTGCAGTCGTCCTGTGTGATACGACCGGTCTCGGACCGATGGTTACGCTGTCGAACGTCGAGAGTCTTCGACACTGGAACTTTGGCCGCCGCGCGCTTCAGGAGCCGCTCGAGCCCGAACGGCTCATCGCGCACCTGCATGGATACGATGCGGATGACGCTCTCGCGGTCAGCGCGTACATCCGCGAGCTCGCGAGCCTCTCGAGCAGCACGGAGCAATATCTCCAGCTCTATGCCGAGACCCTGACTGGCTATGCCGAGACCCTCGCGGCAGAGCAAGACGCTCCGAAGCCCGTCGCCGAGGAGTTGAACCAGTACCTGGTGAACACCGCCACGAGAATCCGGGACCTGGAGGAGGAGCGTGCGCGCCTCACGAGCCTTCAGCAGATGGCGCCGCTGTCGAATCGGGCGTGCGAGCAGGTCAGCGTGCGCATTACAGAGTGTCCGCACGCGGCCGTAGCCGACGCCGCCTTTCGGATTCGAGTGGAGGTGCTGAATGGAGGCCTGGTCGCACTCGGCAGCTATCCGCCCCATCCCGTTCATCTCAGCTATCGCTGGTTCAGTTGTTCAACCGGCGAAATCGTCGTCTCTGAGGGAACACGCACGCCGCTTCGACCGCCAGCCGCTCCCGGCGTGCCCACCAGCTACTCGATGACAGTCAAGTCACCGGCTCGAGCCGGTGAACATCGTCTTCGGCTGACTCTCGTTCAGGAAACCGTGGCATGGTTCGACGCTCTACCTCACCCGGTCTGCTCGGACACCCACGTATTGATCACGCCGTTGCCCCGAGATCCAGTCCTGCCTGACGCCACGCATTCTGAATGAGCGGACGGACGTGCGTCCGATAGCCGATCGTCTCGGCGTAGAAGCCGTCGGTCACACGGCCCTTCCCGAAACGCTCGTACTGCGGAGGTTCTTCGCGCATGCGAGTCAAGCCCTCCAGCGGGTCGAGTACCGGATGCAGCCATTCGGTGGCGAACGCCTGCGTCCCGAAGCGAGAGACGGCAGACGCGACCTCTGACTGCAACGCGGCATAGTTGCTTGCCGACTCCAGCTTTCGCGTGAGCGCCGCGGCGTCCAGATCGATCCGGACGCTTGACGTCCCGGCTTGTAATGCGGAGCCGTCTGGCGGACCGTCGAGCGGGAAGGCGAAGTTCAACACGTCGCGCCCGGTCTCCTCGCGCACCAGCAGGACAGCCCCATTGATCAGAAATCGACAGAGATCGTGGCTCGGGTTGAAGCCCTCGAGCGCATCGCCCACGACGCCGCCGACACCATCGCGGACAAACGCGGTGGCCAGTTCGCGCATGAGCGCCACGAGCGCGGAAGCGTCCCCGCGCAGAATGAGGTCGTAGACCTCGACATCGGTGAAGCGGCCATAGATCGGCGCAGGGTGGGCCTGTGTGGACGCCAGGACTGTGCTCGTCGACGCGAGCCTCGAGTGTCCCGTCCTGCCAGATCCGTCAGTGAGTACGAAGACGTTCGGCCTGGCCAGTTCCAGCCAACGGTACACGCGGAGCTCGTGACCAGGATGAGCGATGACAAGTGCCACTGGCTGACCGCGGAACGGGTCGCCATGATCGGATTGAGGTGTGGGAGTGTCGATGGTCAAAGGCGAGCGAGCAGTATATCCGTGACGTTCCTTCCGAGACCGCCGCATCCCCCGACTGACTACTGCGACTGTGCGTCCGCACGTCGCGACACCGGATGCCACGGATGCCACCGCCCAGCGTCGCTTCGGGCAAGGGCCGGATCTTGCAATGCTCAGTCACATGGAACGCCCACACGTGCCGACGTATCGGCAAGGAGACCAAAGATGACACTCGCAAGATACATTCTCGCCGCCAGCGTGCTGCTTTCGCCCACACTCGCGCACGCGCAGGATTTCGGCGTCATGGAGTCGGCCGAAACCATCAACAAGGGCAATTTCAAACTCAAGGTGAACCCGATGTTCATCCTGAGGAGCAATGACACGCAGACTGGGATTGTTGGCGGTGTCGGCTACGGCTTCACCGACAGGTTCGACTTCGAGGCGAACTTCGCCCGCTACAAGGACGTCACGCTCGTTGGCGGCAACGTCGAGTACTGGCTGATCAAGGGTCAGGCGCCGCTGGATCTGTCCGCGAGCGCCGGGTTCCACCTGGCCAAGTCGGATTTCGTCGACGAGACGGGTGTGGACCTCACCGTCATCGCCAGTCACGCCGCGACAAACAAACTGGACGTCTACGCTGCGCTTGACATGACATTCAACAAGTATCGGGACAACTTCCCGAACAACAGCTACACCCAGGCACACCTGGTTCCGGGTGTTGAATACAAGGTCCACCAAGACCTGGACTTGGTGGCTGAATTCGGCGTCGCTCTCAACGACAAGGGCGACAACTACGTTTCGTTTGGCCTGGCCTACTACGTCAGGTAGTCGATCCTTCGCCGGCGTTCTGCTTGCGGGTCCACTCCTCGACCGTCGCCGACACGATCGCGTGGACTCGGTCGGCCAGCGCCTTTGCATCGCGGACGCTAGGCTTCGCGATGGACGGCGGGACGATCGGATCGTGCACGATCAAGTCGACATGACCTGGCTCGGTCCGAAGGCGCCCCTTCTGCATCACTTTCCTGGTGCCCACGACCGAGAGCGGCACGATGGGCAGGCCGGCTTCGAGCGCCAGCAAGAAGCTGCCGGCTTTGAAGCGCGCCACCGTGCCGTCCATGCTGCGGGTCCCCTCGGCGAAAATGATCAGCGACAAGCCGTCCTTCACCAGAGCGCGCCAGCGATCGAGGATGCTGGTGTGGTTGGGGTGCTTGCGATCGACGAACAGGTGCCCTCCGCGCCGCAGATGCCAGCCAAGCACCGGGAACTTCGCCAGCGAGGCCTTCGAGATGATGCGGAGCTGGTACGGAAGGTTGGAGAAGAGCACCGGAATGTCGTAGATGCTCTGGTGGTTGGACACGAACACGTAGGTTGTTCCGGGCGTGATCCGCTCGAGTCCACGCACCACCACGCTCACGCGGGTCGTCTTCAGAATCAGCCACGACCATGCACGAGCGCAGCGATGCGCAAAATAACCGCGATGATCGAACACGCTCGACGCAATCGAGATCGTGCCCAGAACGAGCGTGTACACACTGATGGCAGGGATCAGGAAGAAGACCGTCTTCCACCAGTGAAAGGGAGGGATGCGCCGCAACGGAGTCCGACGGGCTCAGCCCGTCGCGGGCGTGATCGTTGCCGCCGGAATGCTTGGGGCCGGCGCTGTGGCCGACCGTTGCCGTTCAACACCCGTACCCGTGGACTGCACCTGCGCGGCCGTGCCCGGCTCGATAAAGCGGCCGAAGATCATTTTGCCAGCTGTGGTCTGCAACACGCTGGTCACGACCACGTCGATGGTCTTGCTGATCATCTTGCGCGCGTTGTCCACCACCACCATGGTGCCGTCGTCGAGATAGGCGACACCCTGGTTGTATTCCTTCCCTTCCTTCAGGATGAAGACCTTCATGATCTCGCCAGGCAGCACGACGGGCTTGAGCGAGTTGGCGAGTTCGTTGACGTTCAGCACCTCGACGCCACGAAGCTGCGCCACCTTGTTCAGGTTGAAGTCGTTGGTGACGATCTTCCCTTGAAGCGTGCGTGCCAGCTCGATCAACTTCAGGTCGACTTCCTTGACCTCCGGAAAGTCGACGTCCGAGATTGTCACTTCCACGCCGCTCATCTTCTGGATCTTCTGCAAGATATCGAGGCCGCGGCGGCCACGGTTGCGCTTCAGAGAGTCGCCCGAATCGGCCACCAGTTGCAGTTCCTTCAGCACGAACTGCGGAATGACCAGTGTGCCGTCAATGAACCCCGTGTCGCAGACATCCGCAATGCGACCGTCGATGATGACGCTGGTGTCGAGGATCTTGAAACGGCGCGTGGGCCCCGCGCCGCGAAACAGCGACACCATGCGCGCCGGCTCGAGCCACTCGCCGTTCTTTGCTCCCAGCATGAGACCGAGATAGGGCAGCACGATCAGCAGAAACGCCTGCAGGAACTCGATCCTGGGGTCCGTGCCGTCAGCGAAGAACAGCCCGGATTCGATGGCACGTGCGATCGTCAAACCGACCGCGCAGCCAAGTAGAGCGCCAAGAACGCGGGTGGGCGCCGTCTCACGCAGACGCGTCTCGAACACGACCACGAGACCGGCAAGCACCAGAGCGAAGATGACGTTGGGTATGAGTCCGACGGACAGCGGTTGCAGCAGCGCAGCGGCGTACGCCACGGCAGCCACAATCACGACGCGCGCGAGCACGAACCAAGCCATGAAGTCTCCCGCTATGAGTCGCCAACCATACCATCAAATCACGAGAGGAGCGCGTCGAGGGCTTCGCCAATCGTGCGAACGCCAATCAACTCGCAGCCTTCCGGAGCGGCCGCCCGGTCCGCAGGGTCGATGTTGGCTTCCGGCATGACACAGCGCTGAAACCCCATTTGCGCGGCCTCGCGGATGCGAAGGCCGGCCTGTGTCGTTCCGCGCACTTCGCCAGCCAGCCCGACCTCGCCGAACACGGCGGTGGTGGCGGGTACGACCCGGTTTCTCACGCTCGAGGCGATCGCGGCGACAACCCCGAGATCTGCGGCCGGCTCGTCGACGGTCATCCCGCCCGCGATGTTCACAAAGACATCGTCGCCAATGAGGTTCAGTCCCACGCGCTTCTCGAGCACCGCGAGCAGCAGCGTGAGCCGCGCCGTGTCGATGCCGTTCGCCATACGGCGCGCGTTTCCATAGGTGCTGGTGCTGACCAGGGCCTGGACCTCGACCAGGATGGGCCGCGAGCCCTCAACCGAACAGAGAACCGCTGAGCCGGACGCATTCGATGGCCGCTCTGCCAGAAACATCTTCGACGGATTCGGCACGGCCTTGAGGCCGCCGGCGGTCATCTCGAAGACGCCAAGTTCACTGACGGCGCCGAAGCGATTCTTGACGGCACGCACGACGCGGTGCGAGTGATGTCGTTCGCCTTCGAAGTAGAGCACGGTATCTACAACGTGCTCGAGAGCCTTCGGACCGGCGAGGCTTCCCTCCTTGGTCACGTGGCCGACGAGGAAGATCGGGACGTTCTGCCCCTTTGCGGCGAAGAGCAACTGCGTGGCCGCTTCCCGGACCTGACCGATGCTTCCGGGCGCGGACTGAAACTTCAGCGAGAACACCGTCTGAATCGAGTCCACGATCACGAGCGCTGGCCTGAGACGCGCGATCTCTTCCAGGATGCGTTCGAGACAGGTTTCGGCGAGCAAGTAGAGCGGTGCTTTCCCGACGCCGAGGCGTTCACCACGCGACTTCACCTGATGTTCCGACTCTTCACCCGAGCTATACAGCACTGGACCAACGGTTCGCGCCATGCTGGCCGCGGCCTGAAGCAACAGCGTCGACTTGCCGATGCCAGGCTCGCCACCAAGCAGCACGAGCGACCCAGGCACCACGCCGCCGCCGAGCACGCGGTCGAACTCGTCGATGCCCGTGGACAGGCGCTGGTGGTGTTCGATCTCGATGTCGGCGTACAACTTCGCGCCGCCGGCCGCGCCCGTCAACGAGTAGCGATGGCCCGCCGCTGCCGCAGCTGCGCCGGCCCCAGGCGCGCTCTCGACGGCCCGCTCCTCCACATAAGAGTTCCAGGCACCGCAGTCGGCACACTTACCGAGCCACTTGGCGGCCTGCGCTCCGCACTCCTGGCAGACGAAGACGGTCGACGGACGCTTAGCCATGATCAGACCAATTGGAGAGTTGGCGAATTCGCGAACCGGTGAATCTCAGGTGGTACGTCTGAACGGAGCACCGACGAATTGATGTTGGTGACGAGAGAATTCGACTCACCAATTCTCCAATTCTCGACGTCTCCAATTACAGGCATCACCCATAGACGCGTTCGATGCGTGAGCCAACGCGGCACACCACTTCCCACGGAATGGTTCCAATCGCCGCGGCCATCTCGCGTGCATCGATGCGATCGTCGCCTTGTTGGCCGATGATGACGACTTCGTCGCCAGGCGATACTTCCATCCCGGTGACGTCGGTCATCAGCATGTCCATGCATACGGACCCGACAATCGGCGCCCGGCGTCCTCGAATCAACACCACGCCACGGCCAGCCAGGCGCAAGTCGAGACCGTCGGCGTAACCCGCCGGCACGATCGCGAGCGTCGTTGGACGCTCGGCGGTGAAGCGGCCGCCGTATCCCGTGACCTCCCCACTGCGCATGCCCTTGACCGCAACGACGCGGCTGAACAGCGTCATCACCGGCCGCAACGGCACGGTAGACGCCAAGGGCGGCGGAACGATGCCGTAGAGCAGCAGCCCCGGACGCACGAGGTCGTACCACACGCGCGAATCGCGAAGCAGTGCGGCGCTGTTGGACGCGTGGTGAAAGCGCGGCGCTCCGCCAAGAGAGGCAACCTCGGCGATCGTGCGCTCGAAGCGGACGCGCTGTTGTTCGAAGAGCGGCGAGTCCGGCACGTCAGCGGTGGCGAAGTGCGTGTACAGGCCCTCGAGCTCGAGATTCTCGCTCGCCAGCAGTCCGGGCAAGGTTCGACGCAGATTGTCGAACCGGAAGCCAAGCCGATTCATGCCCGTGTCGATCTTCAGGTGATAGCGGACGCGACGTTTGTAGCGCGCTGCCGCTGCCTGCACGGCCTGGGCCGCCCCAGGCGTCGAGATTGTGGGCGTCAGGTCGCAATCGAACAGGCCATCCAGGTCGCTCACGCTCAACGCGCCGAACACCAGAATGGGCACGCGCAGGCCGGCCGCGCGAAGCGCCGCACCCTCCTCGATGTCTGCACACGCCAGCAGTTCTGCGCCCGCATCTTCCAGCGCGCGAGCCACCTGACCAGCGCCGTGCCCGTACGCGTTGGCCTTGACCACCGCGATGACACCGGGCACACGCGACGGCTGCTCGCGCGCAACGAACTCCACGATGCTTCGATAGTTGGCCTTGAGCGCGTCGAGGTCGATGTACGCGGTCGTCGGGCGGATCACTCCCCGCCCCCTCCGCCGCCACCGTGCGCGAGATTCTCGAAGCGCGTGAACTCGCGAATGAATGCGAGCTTCACAACACCGGTTGGCCCGTTGCGCTGCTTGCCGATGATCAGTTCGGCCGTGCCGGCCATCTCGGTCGGCGGTGCGTTCTTGTCCGCATATTGATCTTCGCGATAGATGAAGATGACAACGTCGGCGTCCTGCTCGAGAGCGCCAGACTCGCGCAGGTCGGAGAGTTGCGGCCGATGATCGGACCGCGACTCGGTCGCACGACTCAACTGCGAGAGGAGGACGATGGGCACCTGCAACTCTTTCGCAAGGCCCTTCAACGACCTGGAGATCGATGCGACTTCGAGCGTGCGGTTCTCGAAGCGACCGCGCCCTTGCATCAGCTGCACGTAGTCGATGACCACGAGGTTCAGTCCATGCTGTGCCTGCAGGCGCCGACACTTCGCGCGCATTTCGAGCACGCCAATGGACGGCGTGTCGTCGATGAAGATCTTCGCTTCGCTCAGCGTCCCCAATGCCTGTGACAGCTTGCCCCAGTCCTTTTCGCCGAGGAACCCGCCGCGAAGCCGATGCGCGTCGATGCGCGCTTCGCCCGTGAGCATGCGCAGGAACAACTGCTCCTTCGACATTTCCAGGCTGAAGATGCCGACCGTCATGTCGGTCCTGGTGCCCACATGTTGCGCCATGTTCAGCACCAGACTGGTCTTGCCCATCGACGGTCGTGCGGCGACGATGATCAGGTCCGACGGCTGAAGCCCAGACGTCATCTCATCCAGATCGGTGAAGCCGGTCGGAACGCCTGTGACAAGCTCCTTGCGCGATGCCAGCTTCTCGATGGTGTCGAGGCTCGTTTCGGCAAGGTCCTTGAGCGACACGAAGCCGTCGCGCACCTTCTTGTCGGCGATGGCAAAGATCGCGCTCTCCGCGTTGTCGAGGATCGTGTCGGCCTCGTCCTCGGCTTCGTACGCGTTGCTCAGGATCTTGTTCGCGGAGTAGATCAGACTCCGCAGCGTCGCCTTCTCCTTGATGATGCGCGCGTAGTGCTCGACGTTGGTCGATCGAGGCACGCCGTCGAGCAGCGCCGAAATGTACGCGGGTCCGCCAACGGCTTCCAGCTCGCTCGACCTGGTCAGTTCTTCCTTCAGCGTGACCAGATCGATCGCGTCACCGCGCTCGGCCAGCCGCACCATCTTGTCGAAAATCCGGCGGTGCGCATCGCGGAAGAAATCGGACGAGTCGATGACCTCCGCCGCAGTATCGAACGCGTCGTTGTGCAGCAGGACGGCACCAAGCACCGAGCGTTCGGCCTCGAGGTTGTGCGGCAGCGTGCGTTCGGCGGCAGGAGCTTCGGCCATGGCGGGAAGGCAGACCTTCAGAAATCAGAAGTCGGAAACGTAAAGCGGTAACGTACCCGCCGCGGCGGAAAAAAGAAAGCTCGGGTCCGACCAGTGGTCGGGACCCGAGCATTGTGCGTGCGCGTTCCGAATGGAACCGCTGTCTATTCGGCCGCTGGTGCCGGCGCAGCCGCGGGTGCGGGCGCCGAGGCGCCTTCCTTCACCACTCGCACCTTGATGGTGGCGGTGACGTCGCGGTGCAACTTGACGGGAACGTCCACGTCGCTGATCCGCTTGATCGGCTCGGCGAGTTGAAGCTTCCGCCGGTCGATTTCGATGCCCTTGGCCGCCAACGCTTCGGCGATATCCGACGTCGTGACTGAGCCGTACAGTGCATCCGTGTCACCCACCCGACGGGTGATCACGACTTCGACGTTCGACAGCCGCGCCGCCTGCGCTTCGACGATCTTGCGCTCGTCGGATTCCTTGGCTTCGAACTTTGCGCGCTCGCGCTCGACTTGCTTCTTGTTCCCGTCGGTGGCGAGGAGGGCCAGCTTACGTGGCAGCAGATAGTTGCGCGCGTAGCCGTTGGCGACCTTCACGATCTCGCCACGCCGACCGAGATTGTCTACGTGATCTCGAAGAATGACTTCCATAGCTGCCTCAAAACCGATTGGTGAATTCGCGAATTGGTGGGTTGGTGAATCGAATTGGTGAATGGGTGAGTCGAAACACCACCAACTCTCCAAATCACCAACTCTCTAATTGCCCTAGTCAGTTACGTACGGGATGAGCGCAATCTGGCGCGCGCGCTTCAACGCGGTTTGCAGCTTGCGCTGGTGCATCGCACACGTGCCCGAGATGCGGCGCGGCAGAATCTTGCCACGCTCCGGCACGAACGGGCTCAGGAGCTTGACGTCCTTGTAGTTGATGTCGTCGATCTTGTCCGCGCAGAACTTGCAGACCTTGCGACGACGAAACATGGGACGGCGCTGGCCCTTGGTCTTGTCATCCACTTTCTTGTCGCCGCGACCGCGACCGCCGCCACCACCCGAGCGTCCTTGTCCGAATGCCATGGTCTAGACCTCCACCCCGTCAAAACGATCATCGTCGGAATCATCGTCGCCCGAAGAACGACCCTCACCAGGCTGCCGCTGCGGAGGCAGACCGCGCTTGACGCGGCGTCGCTCCGACTCGGACTGACGCTTGGTGCGCGTGCGATCGACGACGCGCTTCTCCTGATCGACGCGAACCACCATGTGGCGCGCGACGTCGTCTATCACCTTGAGACGTCGATCGAGCTCTTTCATGAGCTCGCCCGATCCGTTGATGACCTCGAGGACGTACACGCCCTCCTTGAAATGACCGATCTCGTAGGCGAGCTTCCGACGACCCCAGTTCTCGGTCTTCTCGATCTCGCCGTGCATGCGGGTGACGATCTCGGCCACCTGATCGTGCAGCGCCGTCGCCTGCTGCTCGCTCGTTTCGGGTGGGAGGATGTAAATCAATTCGTACTGCCGGTTTGCCATGCTTGCTCCTTCAGGACACGACGGGATGGCAAAGGCGCCAGGATCCGCCGCGGCCACCATACGGTGGCAAGGTTGTTACTCCGCTTTCTCCGACGTGCCGGTCTCGGCATTGAAGCGGCTCATCACGGCTTCAAGACCGTCTTCCACGAACAACTCGACGGCGTCAGCGGCCCGATTGACCGCCTCCGCCACAATCTCTCGCTCGTCGCGAGCGAATCGCGACAACACGTGATCCGCCAGGTCCAACTTCGGGTCACCGCGCCCGATCCCGACCCGCAACCGCGGAAACTCTGTGCCCAGGTGTTGAATCACCGACTTCAGCCCGTTGTGGCCGCCGGCCGATCCCGACCGGCGCGCGCGAAGGCGGCCCACCGGAAGCTGCACTTCATCGACCACCACCAGCACATCTTCCGGCGTCAGCTTGTGAAAGGCCGAGAGGCGACTGACCGCGTCGCCACTCAGATTCATGAACGTCTGCGGTTCGACAAGCACCGCGCCGCGCGTGCTGACCACCACCAGATCCGCCACCGACTTCCATGGCCGCAGCTGCACGTTCCATCGGCGAGCCACTTCGTCGACTACGTCGAACCCGATGTTGTGCCTGGTCCCCGCATACTCGCGGCCGGGATTGCCGAGTCCGACGATGGCTTTCATCGCGTGGGGCGAGGGTCAGGCTACTTCTTCTTGTCGGCCTTCTCGGCCTCTTCGTCCTTCTTGCCCTTCTTGATCACTTCGGGCTCGCTTCCGGTTGCCACCACCGCATCCGGCGTCGCTGTCGTCGCCGCTTCCTCGGCCTTCGCCAGGATGACGTGGACCAGCATCGTCTCGGCTTCGGTAATCGCGCGCCACTTCGGGTTGTTCGCGACATCGCGCAGGCGAACGCCCTGGCCCACCATCAGTTCGGTCACATCGACGTCGACGTGCTCCGGGATATCCGCCGGCAGGCATTCAATCTGGATTTCGCGGCGGATGAACTCGAGGAGTCCGCCCTGCAGCTTGACGCCCTTCGGCTCGCCCTTGATGAGAATCGGGATGGTGACCTCAATCATGCGGTCCATGGCCACGCGGTAGAAATCGGCGTGCAGCACCTGGTGCGTGACGGGATCGAGCTGGAAGTCTTTCACCAGCACCTTGGTGTCCGCGCCCTCCAGCTTCAGGGAAATGAGCGTGTTCGCGCCCGCTTCGGAGTGGAGGATCTTCAGCAGCGCCTTGGGTTCGACCGAGATCGACACCGCGTCGCGGCTGGCGCCTTCGCTGGCCGCGCCGTACACCACGGCCGGCACCTTGCCCTCGCGCCGCGTGCGGCGCGCTTCGTTCTTTCCAATGGTCGTGCGAACTGTTGCGTCGAGCAGTGCTTCCATGTCTCTGTCCTAATCTTCCTGGCGCCTGGACTGACAGGCGCACGTACCTTCCACCGAGAGTGACGTCACACGAAGAGGCTCGAAACCGAGGTCTCCTCGTGAATGCTCTTGATCGCCTGGCCGAGCAACCGCGCAACCGACAGCACGACGATCTTGCTGCAGGCTTCGCTCGCCTTGGTTTGCGGAATCGTGTTGGTGACGATCATCTTGTCGATTGGCGACTTCTCGATCCGTTCGATTGCCGGTCCCGACAGGACGCCGTGCACCGCGCACGCCAGCACGCGTTCGGCGCCGTTGCTCTTGAGCGCCATCGCCGCCTTCGTGATCGTGCCCGCCGTGTCGACGATGTCGTCCTGGATGATGCAGGTGCGACCCGCGACATCGCCGATCACGTTCATCACTTCCGCCGTCCCGTCGTCGCTGCGCCGCTTGTCGATGACCGCCAGCTCGCCACCGAGTCGCTTGGCGTAAGCGCGGGCTCGTTCAGCACCGCCAGCGTCGGGCGCCACCAGCGTGAGCCTCGGCGAATCGAGACGCGCGAGATACTCGAGGATCACGGGAGCAGCGAAGAGATGGTCGACCGGAATGTCGAAAAATCCCTGAATCTGCGCCTTGTGCAAGTCCATCGTCAGCACGCGATTCGTGCCGCTGGCCCCGAGGATGTTCGCCACCAGCTTGGCCGAAATGGGCACGCGCGGCTTGTCTTTGCGATCCTGGCGTGCATAGCCGTAGTAGGGAATCACGGCTGTGATGCGCGCCGCCGACGAACGGCGGAACGCGTCGACCATGATCATCAGTTCCATCAGGTGCTGATCGACAGACCCTGTTGCCGTCCAGCAGGTCGGCTGCAGAATAAACACGTCAGTGCCGCGGATGTTCTCGTCGATCTGGAATGACACTTCCGTGTCGGGAAAGCGACGCAGGCGGGCCGCCCCAATCGGCACGCCCAGGAACTGAGCAATCTCCTTCGCCAGCTCCACGTGAGCGCTGCCAGAGAAGATCTTCAGTTCACCGAACCCGCTCGCCATCAACGCTTCACCAATCACCGAGAGCCTCTGCGAAAGTGGCTGGGGCGGAAGGATTCGAACCTTCGAATACGGGGTCCAAAGTCCCGCGCCTTACCGCTTGGCCACGCCCCATCATCTGGTTTTCCAAAGGCCCACGCCCGCTTGGGCATGCTCGACGCCCGAACAGCCTTGCCGGATGCCCGCCGCCGTGGAAATGCCGTGCGCCTGTCGAAGTGAAAGACGGCCTTCAGGAGTGGTCGGAACCACGTAGTGCAAACAAAAAGTGTATACGATGCCGTCCAGATCGGGCAAGAACCGCCCTGACTCGGACTTAGCCGATGGGTTGTGGGGCAGACGCCCGCGCGTGCTGGCTTCGAGTCGTTGTCCGAGTGACCCAGGATGCGACGTGGCTGCTGTCCAGGCTTGCCGCGCCAGCATCTGCAGCAGCCCGCGTATCGAACAGCCCGAACACGGCCGACCCGCTCCCCGACATGGCCGCACGGCGAGCACCCGATCGACTCAAAGCCTTGACCAGCTTGGAGATCCGAGGATGCCTGAGACACACAGGTGCTTGAAGGTCGTTGACGGCTTCTGGGCCCCGGCGCGGTCCGGAACGGCGGTGTTTCGCCTGATGGGCTTCGTCCCACCAGCGAAATGCCTCAGGAGTGCTGACGCCAAAATCGGGACGGGCAATCACGACCCACGCCGGCTCGGCGTCGATCAGTGGAAACAACAGATCGCCGCGCTCGAGGCCAAGCACCGTTCCGCCAGCCAGAAAGAACGGCACGTCGGCTCCGAGACTCCCGGCGATCGCCTGCAATTCGGCGTCGGGGGTGTCGAGACGCCATAGCGCGCGCAGCGCGAGCAGCGTCGCTGCGGCGTCGCTGCTTCCGCCGCCAAGACCGGCTTCCATGGGAATGCGCTTGCGCAGGTGAACCCGGACATTTGCCAGCGAAGCCCGGCGACCCGTTGAATGCCACAAGCCAGCGGCTGCCTTCCACACCAGATTCGAGGCGTCTGTTGGACAGTGTGGGTCGTCGCTCGTGAGCGCAAACGGTCCACGGACGTGTTCGACGGTCAACGTGTCATGCAGCGACAGCGACTGAAACGTCGTGCGCAGCTCGTGATACCCATCGGTGCGTGTGCCAAGCACACGGAGCGTCACATTGATCTTTGCGCACGCCCTGACGCGCCACGCACGAGCGAGCGCTGAGGTCACTTCGAGAGAGGTCCTCCGGCGCGCAGGTCTTCGATCGACATCGACTGCGTGCCAGGCGGAACAATGACGCGGAACGTCGAAGGATCCAGACTGGGGTTCAGGTCGACCTGGGAGAGCTCCAATCGAAGGTCGAACCGTCTCGGCGCGTTCGACACGAGCCGCACGTTGCGAGGCACGTCGTCTGCGAACGACGCGAAGTCGGTGCGCCACCCATCGGCGCCGCTGCGCACCACCGACACCAGCCGCCACGGCTCGGTCGCGCGTTCACGCTTCAGGTACAAGACCGCCGAACCCGAAATGACTCGCCAGCTGTCACCGACGCGACGAGCCTCACCGCGCTCGGCGCTCTGTGGGGGAACGCAACCGGTGAGTGTCGACCGAAGGTCTGTTGCACCAAGCGGCACACCGGCAATTGCTTCCAGCATCTCGCTCGCGGTGCCGCGGTCGACCACGCGCTTGTCGCGCGGCAGGAGCAGCGTGGCACTGCCGCCCGTTGCTCCGAGCACGAAAATCGGCGCGCCAAACGGTGCCGGCGCCTCGATGTACATGCCGTCAGTTCCGGCGACGCCAACGAGCAAGCGCCCGCGCGTGCGGCTGCCGCCAACCGAGCCGCGCACGGCCACTTCAGCACTGAGAGACGACACGCGCTTGCACGCCGCAGTGGCCTGCGTGAGCAACGCGTCGGCGTCAGGCGCTGGCTCGCCTGGTCCAACTGGCAACTTCATGAGCGGAGCACCGCACGAGGCCGCACACAGTGCCGCCACGACGACGACCGCGCGAGCACCGATCATTTCCTGGGAAGCTTTTGCCTGGCCGAGCGAATCTTCTTGTCGATATCGCCGCGATCGATGGAGTCGCCGTCGCCAGACAGGGCCTTGTTCCAGGCGGCGATGGCGTCGTTGTAGCGGCCCAGACGGAAGAGCACGTCGGCGTAGTGATCCTGCACAACCGAGTTGGTGGTCAGCATATCGGCAGCGCGGTGCAGATGGTCGAGCGCGAGATCGAGCTTGTTGTCCTTGTAGTACGCCCACCCGATGCTGTCGAGATACGAGCCGTTGTCGGGTTCGAGGGCAAGCGCGCGCTTGACGAGATCAACCGACTCGTTCAAACGCTCTCCGCGCTCAGCGAGCATGTAACCGAGATAGTTGAGCGCCGCCGCATTCGCGGGCTCCTTCGCGATGAGCTGACGGAACACCGCCTCCGACTCGCCGTACCGCTTCTGCCGATCCAGCACCGCACCCAACTCGAAGGCGATGCCTGTCTCTGCCGGGAACTTCGACTGCGCGTCCTGCAGCACCTTCACGGCCTGCGCACCGCGGTTGCCGTCCACATAGGTCCGGGCCATCGCGACGTGCGCGTCGGGGTCGTCCTGTTGCCGGCGGAAAAACTCCTCCATCGTCGACACACTCTGATCGACCTTGCCCGCGCGCCGCAGCGCTGTCGACTCGAGGCTGGCCAGACGCAGATCATCCGGGTTCTGCACGCGCGCCGAGTGCGCGACTTCGGCGGCGGCGGTGTAATTCTTCGCCGCCATCTGTGCGCGAATCAGATACGTCGTCATCGACGGATCGTTCGGCGCCAGCTTGCGCGCGTCCTCGAACACCTTGACGGCACTGTCGAACTGACCGAGTTCCTGATAGGCGTAGCCAAGATGCGGAAGCAGTGTCCCGAGCGCGAACGCGCCGTCCGAGGTGCCGCGGAACGACGCCACAGCCGGCGCCAGCGCATCGACAACCGCCTGGAAGTGACGCTGATCCTCGAGAGCCTCGGCCAGGACGAAGTAGCCGCGCGGGTTCTTGCTGTTCTGTGCGACGACTTTTCTGGCCGCCACTTCAGCAGCCGCGGGATCGCCAGTCCGCCGTTCGGCCTGCGACAACAGTGTGAGTGCGCGTTCGTTGGTGGCGTTCATGCCCACGGCTTCGCGAAGCACCTCGCGGGCGCGCACAATGTCTGAGGCATTGCCGGTGTTCATGAGCATCGATGCGAGGTTCACGCGCAGATCGAAGCTGCGAGGCGACGCCTTCAGCGCTGCCTCGTAGGCGTTCGCCGCATCGACCCATCGGCGCTCGCGAGCGTAGAAGCCCGCCAGACTCGCATACAGCTGCGGGTTGTCCGGCGCTGACGCCTCGAGCCACTTCTCCGCTTCCTCCGTCTTGTTCGCGCCCGCGTACGCTTCCATCAAGAGCGACGGGCCGTCGCGCCAGGATGGCGCTTCCTTCACGATGTCGGCGAGCAGCGGAATCGCTTTGTCGAATTGCTGCGCGGCGACATAGAGCCGGCTGATGAGAGCGCGCACATCGATGTCGGTCTGACGCACCGGCGTCTCGAGCGCCTTCTCGAGATGATCGATCGCCTTGAGCACGTTCTCCTGCTGAGTGGTCCGACCTGCCCGCGTGTCTTGTGCGTTGCCGGCTGTCTCTGCGAACAACTGACCGAGCACACGATGCGCGTGCTTGTTCGCAGGCTCGATCTTGAGAGCCTCTTCAGCTGCGGCCTGGGCATCAGTCGCGCGGTTCTCACCGGCATACAGCTCGGCGAGTTCGGCCGGGATTGTTGCCGCAGTCGGGTCCAGCGCCATGGCTCGTTTGTAGGCAGCAATGGCACCCTCGGTGTTGCCGGCATCGGCGAAGACATGCGCCTGGAGAAACTGCGCGTAGGCTTCGGCGGTCTTGTCCGGAGCCGGCGTTTGCGCGGTCTGTCTGCGCGGCGCCGCTTGACCAGTCTGACCAGCTGCAACGACCGGCGCGAACGCGCCGAGCACGGCGACAAGAACCGCGATTTTCATACCCGGATTGTTCCACAAAAGCGGAGAGGTGTCATATAGTCCGGAGATGGCCGTCGACTCGGAATTGCTCGAAATTCTCGCCTGTCCAAATTGCAAGACTGCAGTCACGGTCGTGAAGGACGGCACAGCCCTCAAATGCGCGACGTGCCATCGGGTGTATCCAATCAAGGAAGACATCCCAGTCATGCTGATCGACGAGGCGACCATCGAGCCGTGACCTTCAGATCGAACGATTGAAGATCCTCCTCGTCCGGCTCCGGCAGATCGGCGACATCGTCTTCACCACGCCGGCGTTTGCGGCGCTCACCACTCGTTTTCCCTCGGCACAGCTCACCTACGTTGTCGAACCGGCCGGTGCTCCGGTGGTGGCAGGCAACCCGCACCTCGCCGACGTCATTGTCGCGCCGCGCCTGCCGGGTCTGCGCGGACTGACGCACGACTTCGCGCTTGGCCGGCGGCTGGCCCGGGAACGCTTCGACATCGCCATCGACTTTCACGGCGGTCCGCGCGCGTCGCTGCTCACGTGGTTGAGCCGAGCGCGGCGACGTGTCGGCTACGAGATCGCCGGACGAGCATGGATGTATACGGACCGCGTTGGTCGTCCACGAGAGCTTCGAGCCCGTCACTCTGTCGAGAACCAGTGGGATCTGCTCACGCCGCTCGGGATCGAACCGCCGACCCGCGAACGGTACCCCGTGGAGATGCCGCTCGATGCACCGACCGCGTCTCGCGTTCGTGAACGACTTGCCGCTCACGGCGTATCTGAGAAGACGGCCATCGTGGTGATGCACGTCAGCGCGGGGAATCCATTCCGACGTTGGCCGCTCGATTCGTTTGCGCAGGTCGCCGTCGCGCTCGCAGAGTGGTCGCCGGCGATTCGCGTGATTGTCACCTCGGGCCCCTCCGAACACGACGCCGCGCGGCACGTGATCGAAGCGTCGAAGGCGCGACTGACCAGCGCCTGCCAGGAACGTGTGCTGGAATGCGGGGAGTTCTCGCTGCAGGAACTGCGGGCTCTGACCGAGATCGCAGCGCTCTACATCGGTGGGGACAGTGGTCCAATGCACATCGCGGGCACGAGCAACGTGCCCATGGTCTCACTCTACGGACCGACATTGCCCGCCCGCTCCGAACCGTGGCGTGCCGGTGCACCTGCCGAAGCGATTGAAGTGCACGGGCTCACCTGCCGGCCCTGCGACCAGCGCGTCTGCGAACCTGGCGATTTCCGCTGCTTGACGCGGATAGAACCCAGCGCGGTGATTGCGGCGGCCCGACGACTCCTGGGTGGGAACGGTTAAGATGGGCGTGGATTCGGAGCCATGAACGCAGACATTCTTCGACACGACGGGACGAGTGGAACCGTAGCCTCCGGGCATCTGCTGGAGTCGCTCGGAGTGGCTGCGCTCTTCGGCGTCGCCGCCTTCACGCAGATCTCGATTGCCGTCGCGCAAGCGCTCCTGTTCATCGCGCTCTTCTGCTGGGTTGCGCTCATCGTCGTACGGCACGAGCGCGTCGAGGTTCCGACGTTCTTCTATCCGCTGCTGGCATACGCCGGCTGGACGCTCGCATCGGCGGCGTTCTCAACCGATCCGCGAGCCAGCTTCGGCGACTGCAAACAGCTCGCACTGTTTCTCATCGTGCCGGCGACCTACCGTCTCGTTCACGGGACGCGTGCGACGACGATGGTGACGGTGATCATGAGCGTGGGCGCGGCAACGGCAGCGTACGGCATCTTCCAATACGGCCTGCTCCACTACGACCAATTGAGCCAGCGACCGCAGGGGACGCTCGGGCACTACATGACCTACTCGGGTCTGCTGATGCTCGTGATCGGCGCCGCACTCGCAAAGCTGCTCTTCGACGAGAACGACCGCATCTGGCCCGCGCTGGTCATGCCGGCCCTGCTCCTCGCCGTCGCGCTGACGTCCACGCGCATGGCCTGGGTCGGCGCGTGTGCCGCGGCTGCGGTGCTGTTCGTGATCAAGGACTTCCGGCTGCTCGCGGTGCTGCCGATCGTCGGAGCGATTACGTTTGCCGCCGCCGGGCCTACGATCACGCATCGGCTCATGTCGATGTTCGACGCGAACGATCCGACGCGCCGCGACCGAGTGGCGATGCTGCTCGAGGGCCAGCACATGGTGCGTGACCATCCCTTCTTCGGAGTCGGGCCGAACATGGTGGAAGCCGTGTATGCAGAGTATCGGGTGCCTGACGCGGTCGAGAAGGTGAACCCGCACCTGCACAACGTCCCGATGCAGATCGCCGCCGAGCGCGGTCTTCCGGCGCTCGTGTTGTGGCTGGCGTTCCTTGGCGTGCTTGGAAGAGGCCTGTATCAGAACATCCGGACACGTCAACGGCGAACGCTCACCGCAGTGGCCATCGCCACCGTGGTAGGCATGCTGGCGGCTGGTTTGTTCGAGTACAACTTCGGAGACTCCGAGTTCCTGATGCTGTTCCTCGTGCTCGTCACCTTGCCGTTCAGCGGCACCAGACACCGGGCCGACTCGGTCGCATGACGCTGCCGGGACTGGACGCGAGCCGCGCGCAGACACTGATCGCGCGATTCGGGCGTCGCCACGTGCTGGTTGTGGGCGACGTCATGATGGACCGCTTCATTGTCGGCTCCGTCACGCGCATCTCACCTGAAGCGCCAGTCCCCGTCGTTCGCTTCGAGTCCGAGTACTCACGCCTCGGCGGAGCGGCGAACGTCGCGCACAATCTGGTCGCACTCGGCGCCAGGGTCACGCTGGTGGGCCTCGTCGGTGCCGACGCTGCGAGAGATCGTCTTCTCGAAGACCTGTCATCGGCAGGCATCTCCGCCGACGGACTCGTCGAGGACAGGTCGCGCCCAACAGTTGAGAAGGTGCGCATTATTGCCGGTCGCAATCAACAGGTGGCGCGCATCGACTATGAGGACGATCGAGACGCGGTCGGAGAAGTCGAGGCACGTGTCGTCGAGCGGGTGACAGCGATCGGACACGACGCCGACGTCCTGCTGGTCTCGGACTACCTGAAGGGCACCATTACCGCATCGGTGATGCAGGCGCTGCTCGAGTTGAAGCAGAAGGGCGCGCCGCTACTGGTCGACCCGAAGATTCCTCATTTGCAGTGGTATCGCGGGGCCACGGTGGTGACGCCCAACAATCACGAGGCGGAGACAGCCACGCACCGTGTCATTCGCTCGAACGAAGACGCGCAGGCAGCGGCCCTGGACTTCAGGGAGCGCGCGGGCTGCGACGCTGTCCTCATCACACGCGGTGAACACGGCATGTGGCTGTCGAGCGACACGGTCGAGGGCGCCATTCCGGCAACTGCGCGCGAGGTGGCGGACGTGGCAGGTGCCGGCGATACGGTCGTCGCGACACTGGCCCTTGCCGTGGCAGCAGGCGGATCTCTTGCTGAAGCCGCGGTCCTCGCCAATCACGCCGCTGGCGTCGTCGTCGGCAAGTTTGGCCCAGCAACCGTCACTCCGCACGAACTGCTCGCAGTGACATCGCAGGACCGGTAGGGCGCGTTGGGCGGGCGTGGCTGGCAGGTTAGCTCACGCAGCCGTCAGACGAAGTCGCAGTCTTCCTCACAGACCTTGAGGACACGAACAACCGCTCACAAGCAGCCAACGCTTCGCTAAGTTCGTTGCGTTCCTCTTCGAGGGTTTCTGCCCGCTTGTGGCATAGCCTTCCTGGGCGTCAGCGTGACTCGATGTTGGCCCGCCCGGCCTGCCCCGCCCGCCCAGCCTGCCTGCACTTACTTCCCCATGATCTGGGGAACGCCGAGT
>JBEBGB010000210.1:0-8149 GCA_040081675.1 Vicinamibacterales bacterium | reverse complement strand
CTCAAGCCGCACACCACGCGTCCGCTGCCAACCTGCTCCTGGATGCGCGAGACCGACTCCCCGACGAACGACCGCATGGTCCAGTCACCGGTGCAACCGCAGACCGAGACGGCAAAATTTCGCAGGATGTCGAGGCCGCTCTCGGTGTGCACCACCTCCGGGTGGAAGAGCAAGGCGAAGAGTCGCCGGCTGGGATTGGACATCGCGGCGACTGGAGCATTCGCGCTGGTCGCGACGATCTCGAATCCAGGTGGAGGCGCCGCCACGAAGTCGCCGTGGCTCGCCCACACGCGAATCTCTGGCGGGACGCCCGCGAAGAGTGCGGTTGCGGCACCTTCGCCTGCGAGTCGGACTGATGCGTGGCCGAACTCGCGATGAGACGCCGGCGCCACCGTGCCGCCGAGCGTGTGTGCCATCAACTGCATGCCGTAGCAGATCCCCAGCACCGGCGTATCGAGGCTGAAGACGGCCGGGTCGCACACTGGCGCGCCTGGGTCGGAGACGCTCTTGGGACCACCGGACAGGATGATGCCAGCCGGCCCGCGCGCGCGAAGCGTGTCAATCGGGGTTGCAGGCGACCAGATTTCGGAATAGATCGACAGCTCGCGCAGTCGGCGCGCGATGAGCTGCGTGTACTGCGATCCGAAGTCGAGAACGATGATGGTTTGGTGGCTCACGAAGGGCAGTCCTGACGACAGCGCGGGCCCGCTCGGGCCCGTCACGGGTTGGAAAAGGAATCGACGCTATTATATGCGGTGGAGACGTGACACGGGCCACAACATCTTGTGCACTCGAGTCTTGAACGGCTCGAATCCGATGCATGTGAGTCACATCTTCTTTCAACGTTCAAGACTCTCGCCCGCCCGGACGGGCGGGCAAACAAGTAAGGGCGCTAGCGAGGCGAAGCCCCTCCCAACATGCTTGCTGGTCCGAGGCGGAGCCTCGTTAGTGATGGCGTTGTTGGCAGTCGCGTCGTTCGCGCAGCCGAAACCGTCAGGCGACCTGCGTCTGTTCCCCACTATCGCCGCGTGGAGCGTGCCGCTCGACGCGGCGCTCGCGGCGCCGCCGACGCTGGCGAACGGCAAGGCGTTCATTCCCGTCGAGGGCGGACATCTGGTCGCCTACGACACTTCGACTGGCGTGCTCGCGTGGTCGGTCGACAACACGGCGGTGTCGGCACCGGCGACAAGCGACGACTTGGTCTTCGTGGCCGAGTCGGACGGGATAACCGCGTTGCGTCAAGCTGACGGCGCACCGGTGTGGCGGCAGCCGATCACTGTGGCGCTTGCTGCACCGCTCGTGTTCGACAACGGATGGCTCGTCGCGGCCGATACCGAAGGCACGCTGCTCGCGCTACGCGCCTCCGACGGCACGCTCATCTGGCATCAGGATCTTGGTAGTCGCTTCAGCGCAGCTCCAGCGCTGGCCGCAGACCGTGTCTACGCGGCCATGACGGATGGTCGTGTCGTGGCGTTGGAAGTGTCGAGCGGGAAGGCGCGCTGGTCGCGCGCGCTTGGCGGACCGGTCAACGACATGCTGGCACTCGACGATCGGGTCTTCGTGGGATCGGACGACAACTACTTCTACTCGATCAAGGCGACCGACGGCAGCGTGAACTGGCGTTGGCGAACCGGTGGCGATGTCATCGGCGTGCCGCTCGTCGATGCCGATCGCGTGTACTTCGTCTCGAAGGACAATCTGCTGCGAGGACTCGATCGACAGTCTGGGGCGCAGCGCTGGAAGAGTGCGCTGTCGGGTCGACCCACGCGAGGGCCGACACGGGCCGGCGACCTGCTCCTGGTGAGCGGCCTGTCGCCCAAAGTGTCGGCGTTCGCCACGAAAGATGGGGCTCCGGCCGGCGACGTCACCTCACCCGGCGAACTGGCGGCTGCTCCGTATGTCAGCGTGGTGAGGGGGTTGCCGCAGGTCGTGCTGGTCTCGCGCGATGTTGCGGCGGGGACGCGCCTGCTCGCCTTTCGACGCAATGTCGAACCAGTCTTGAGCACCCAGCCTCCGCTGCTGCCGAACCCGATCGTGGTTGAGCGACCTGCGTCAGCCGCGCCGCCCGCGCTTCCCGCACCGCGGCCCTAGCACGCCTGGCGTGCGGCTTCCTGTTCGGTGTACCGCTGATAGAGCGTGACGTAGGCACCCATCGCGGCCAGTCCGATCGATTCGAACATGAGGCCGCGCAGGACCAGCGCCGCCAGCTGCAACGGAAACACCGCAAGTCCAACGAGGGGCACGAACGCGATCAGGCCTACGCCGGACCACGCCAGCGCTGACACGAGCCAGGTCACAACAACGATGGCGAAGACGATGAGGAAGATGCCGCTGAGCTCGCGAATCTCGGCACGAACGAAACGTGCGATCTCACGAGCCGCGTCGCCGAGTGTGGCGTGTCCCGCGGCGATGGCAATCTGCATCAGCAGGTAGACCAGGTTGATCGCGGTAATCCACAAGAACAAACCGAGCGTTGCCGCGAAGGCGACAAACGTCCACAACGCGAACAGGACGCCTTCTCCCGCGGCACGGTATCCGTACACGATGAACGCGAGGTAGCCGGCGCCGGTCAGTGCGTACGCCACCATCAAAGCCAGCCCGAGTCTGAGAAAGGGTTGAAACAATCGACTGCAGCCGTTGATGAAGCGCGGAATCGAGAACGCGCCAGCGTCCGCCAGTATCGTGAGCGTCAGCGGTCGATGCTCGATCGTGTCGGCCTTGTCGTTGGCCGACCGCATCACGTCGATGATGCCGCCCTTCACGAGGAACGTCAGGGCCGATCCACCAAGCAGCGCAATCACGAAGGCCGTGATGAACGCCGACAAGGCGAGCGGTTGCGCGACCAGGGCGTCGGCGATCGTCGTGAGCGCCTCTCGCATGCCGCCCTGCAGCAGGTTGCTCAGATCGCCACCAAGGAGGACGGCCACCAGGACGGCGGCCCCGACGATCGGCACCGCCAGGAGCATCTGAAACGTCGTTTGCTCGACGAACTGAATCGCAACGAGCGGCCAGTTGGCCGCCGTGAGCAAGCCCCCTCGTTTCAGCAGCAGCTTCGGGTTCAATCGATGTCACTATAACACCCGGGAATGGCCGGCCCATCCTCAGTCGTCCGAGCTGTCGCGCGAATCGCGTGCGTTGGCGCACTCGCCGCTCTCGCGGTTTGGGGCGCAGGCGCGTTGATGGCCCGTACACGGCTCGGCCCGACCGACGAAGCCGCGGTCCGTCGAGTCGAGGTCGAACTCGGACAGCGTTTTCGAGACGCCTCTGCGTCGCTCGCCGCTCGTGCGACCCAGGTCAAGTCCGATCCAACCGCAATCAGACGAGCCACCCGAGACACGGCCGCGGCCCGGACGCTGTTCGGGCAGCTGGCGGCTGCGCTGTCGCCGGACTCGACCGGGCGCGCCGGACTCACGATCTACGGTCCGACGGGTAATCCCTTGGCCTGGGCGGGAAGCGTGTCTGACATGCCGCGCGACCGTGTCGACGGCCCCAGCAGCCTCTTCGTCGCGCTCGACGCTTTGGGGCCACGCTTGGTGCGGGTGGAACCCGTGCTCGATCCCGAGCGCCCGTCCGGGCCCCGTCTTGCGACAGTCGTCGCCGAGCAGCTCGTTGCCGAACGCACCGACGTGTCGACGTCGGTCTCCGACACGTTCCGGCTGCCCACCTCTGTTGGCGACGTCAGCCTCCGCGCGACTCCCGGTCTTGCGCCGCCGCAGCCGCCCTACGCGTTTGCCATTCGAGCGCCGGAGGGACAAGTGCTCGCCGAGGCGGAGCTCGCGCAGGACGACCTCGCGCGCACCCGGGCCACGTGGCGTGCCTGGACTCGAGCCGCGACGTTCTTTGTGCTCGCGCTCACTGCACTCCTCGGTGTCGCGCCTATCCTCGAAGCGCGTCGCCACGCGTTGAGTATGGGTGCCGTGGTGGCCACGACCACAGTGCTTGTCGGAATGCTTGGCGTGGCGAGAGTGCTGATTGGTGTGGCAAGCGGTCCACTGTCAGGCACACCACTCGAGAGCGCGTCGAACCTGCTTCCAAACGCCCTGCTGTTGGCGGCCTTGGTCTGGCTCGCGCTGGACAGCATGGAGCGACGTCGTGTGTCGCACCCGCGCGTGCCCCTTCTCGGCGGCGGTCTGGCGACACGGCTGGCGACTGCCGGAGCGTTTGCCGGTGCCGGCGCGGCAGCCACGGCGCTGTTGTGGGGATACGAACGCCTGCTGGCAGCCGTCGCAACGCGAGCCGCGCAGGACCTCGTGCGCTTTTCTCTGCATCCATTCGAACCGGCTCGAATCGGCGTGCTTGCAGCGCTCGTCCTGTTTCACGCGGCCATCATCTGGGGTGCGGCCGGTGTGGTACGCCTGCCGGCCATCATCTGGAGGACCGAGCGGTGGCCGTGGCGTCGCTGGGTGGTTGCCGTATCCACCGTGGCCGGTGCGCTCGGGGCGGGTCTCGTGCTCAATGCCATCGGAACCGCGGTGCCTGGTCGTCCGCTCGCGTTCGCGTGCGCGTCGACCATCCTTGCGGCCGCGGTGCTCTCCCGGCCAAGGGGAACTGTGCGTCGCGCGTCTCAGGCGGCTCGGCTCGGCCTGCTCTTCCTCGGCATTGTCTTGCCGGCACTGGCGCTCTATCCATCGCTGCAAGCCCTGGCTGTGCAGTCGAAGGAACAGATGTTCGCGACCGATCTCGCGCCCCTCGTCGCGAGCCAACGTGAAGACCTGCAAGTGCGCCGTCTCCCGCAGACTCTCGAGACGATCGATGCCCTGACGACGCTCGGCGAGTTCGTGACGAGTTCGTCTGCAGACGCGGCGCCCACGACCGATCGGGCATTCATCATCTGGTCGCAGACCGAGCTGGCGCGCTCACGCACGACCTCGGCGATCGAGTTGTACGGATCGAGCGGGCGACTGGTGAGTCGGTTCGCGCTCGACCTGCCCGAGTACGCACCAACCGAGTACCGCGGGAGTTCGTGCGCCGACTGGGAATTGTACGAAGAGGTGTCGCCGTTCGGGTCGGCGCTGCGTAATGTGCTGCGGGCGAGCCGGGCCATTTGCGTCAGTGGACGCCGCGTCGGCGGCGTCGTCGTTCGGGCCCGGCTCGATTATCGAGCGCTGCCCTTCGCCTCCACGCCCAACCCGTATCTCGAATCACTCCTGCCGCGTGGAGAGGCCGAGTCGGAGTCCTTCAGCAACATCGAGCTGGCGGTCTACGGGTGGAGTCGGGCGCCGCTCTACGCCTCCGGCACTCGCGTCTGGCCGCTCGAGGACAGCGTCTTTCAGCAGATGACGACGTCGCGCGAAGCGAGATGGAGCCGCGTCGTACGCGACGGTGAAGCGTTTCGTGTGTACTTCTTCAACGACCGCGGTGGAATCTACGCGCTGGGCTATCCGGTGGTGACCTGGTTCGGGCATCTCATCAACCTTGCCGAACTGGTCTTCTTCTGCGGCGTGTTGTACGCCGCGCTGCTTCTGGGCGCCACGCTCTTCAATGCGCTCACCTCTCAGACTCCCGCTGGTGGACGCGCGCTCTTGCGCGAGGTGAGGTCCAGCTTCTACCGAAAGCTGTTCATCGCGTTCGTTGCCGCCGCGGTCGCGCCGGTCGTAGTGCTGGCTGTTGCGGCGAGCACGTACTTCGCCACGCAGTTTCGGAACGGTGTGGAGGAGTCAGCCGTGAAGACGGCGACCGTGGCCCAGCGACTGATTGAGGACTACGTTGCCCTTCAGCAGCGCGGGGCCGGCTCCCTGGACCGCATCGATGACGAGTTCATGCTGATGGTGCGTAGGGCGATCGACGAAGACGTGAATCTGTTCGATGGCGCCCGGCTTCGGGCGACCAGCGAGCGACCGCTCTTTGCGTCGCGTCTGCTGTCGGCGCGTACACCGTCTGACGTCTACCGTGCGATTGCGCTCGACCGCCTGCCGACCACTGTGGTGGTTGAGGAACTCGGCGGCTCGCCGGGCTATCTGGTTGCGGCGGCACCGGTTCGCGCCGGCGCCAGGGAAGGCATCGTCACGGTGCCGCAGACGCTGCGTCAACGAGAGATCGAGGGGCAGATCGATGAGCTGGACCGACGGGTGTTGTCGGCCGCGGTCATGTTCGTCGTGCTTGGTTCAGCGCTTGGTTACTGGATGGCCGAACGCATCGCGGATCCGGTCAATCGACTGACTCGGGCCACGCGCCGGATTGCGCGTGGCGATCTTGATGCGCGCATAGCCGCCACGTCGTCGGACGAGCTGAGGAGGCTCGTCGAGGACTTCAACCGCATGGCGGATGACTTGAAGAAGCAGCGCGCGAACCTGGAACGCACGCAGCGGCTCGAGGCCTGGGCCGAGGTGGCGCGACAGGTGGCGCACGACATCAAGAATCCGTTGACGCCGATTCAGCTATCGGCGGAACACGCGCAACGCGTCAACATCGACAAGGGGCGCCCCCTATCACCGGCGCTCGACGAATGCGTCACGTCGATTCTTTCGCAAGTCCGCATCCTCAGGCAGATTTCGAGCGAGTTCTCGAGCTTCGCGTCCTCCCCCACCGCCAGGCCCGGGCCAAATGCCGTTGGCGACCTGCTCTCGGAAGTCGCCGAACCATACAGAACCGGATTGGCTGGGCGTGTCTCTCTGACTGTTGATGCGGAAGCCGGCCTGCCGCTTGCCAACATCGACCCGACGTTGTTCACGCGTGCGTTGACGAACGTGATCGAGAACGCGCTTCAGGCCATGCCTGGCGGAGGCTCACTGACCCTGCGCGCACGGAAGCTGGCGCCGGCGGCTGATGCGGCCACCTCCCTGGCGCCACGGATCGCTGTGGAAGTGACCGACACTGGCATTGGCATGGACGCCGAGGCGCTGGCGCGCATCTTCGAGCCGTACTTCTCGACCAAGGCTACCGGCACAGGGCTCGGCCTCACCATCGCCAGGCGCAATTCCGAGCTCAACGGGGGCACGATCCACGTTCGCAGCGAACGCGGCGTCGGCACGACGGTGACGATGTTCCTTCCAACCGTATAATCCTCGCATGAAGTACAGACAGCTTGCAGACACCGGTGTGTTCGTCTCTGAACTGTGCCTGGGCGCCATGACGTTTGGCGGGCGCGGTGGAATGTGGGAAGTCATCGCCGGCCTGGATCAGGCTGGCGTTGACGGGATCGTCCATCGGTCGCTTGATGCGGGCATCAATTTCATCGACACCGCGAACGTCTACGCGATGGGCGAGTCGGAGTCGCTGCTCGGGAAGTCGCTCGCCGGCCGACGCCATGACGTGGTGCTGGCGACCAAGGCTCGTGCTCGCATGGGCAAGGGGCCGAACGACGTTGGGTTGTCGCGTCTGCACCTCATGCAAGCCGTGGAGGCCAGCCTGAAGCGCCTCGGCACCGATTACATCGACCTCTATCAGATCCACCGTTTCGACACGCTGACAAACCTCGAGGACACGCTGCGCACGCTGGACGATCTGGTTCGCGCGGGCAAGGTCCGCTACATCGGCTGTTCGAATCTGGCGGCGTGGCAGATCATGAAATCGCTGGCCCTCTCGAAGGAGCAGCATCTCGAGCGATTCCGGTGCACGCAGAGCTACTACTCCCTTGCTGGTCGAGAGCTCGAGCGCGAGATCGTGCCGCTCCTCAAGGATCAGAATCTGGGGTTGCTGGTGTGGAGTCCTCTTGCGGGCGGCTTCCTGTCCGGCAAGTTCACACGCACCGGTGGGGACGAGGCGTCGCGCCGCGCGTCGTTCGACTTCCCTCCTATCAACAAGGACAAGGCGTTCGACATAATCGACGCGCTGAAGATCATCGCTGATGGTCGGGGTGTCAGCGTGGCTCAGGTCGCGCTCGCATGGTTGCTCGCGCAGCCGGTGACCACCAGCGTCATCATCGGCGCTCGTCGATTGGATCAGCTCGAGGACAACCTCAAGTCGGTGGACATCACGCTGACTGCCGAGGAGTTGACCGCGCTGGACGCCGTCAGTCGGTTGCCGCCCGAGTACCCGGCGTGGATGAGCCTGGCCGCGGGAGACGACAGGTTGCCCGGTCAGGAACGTCGATTCGCGACGACGAAGCCTGCGGCGCAGGGCAACTCCTAGAGCGAGGTCCGCGTCGTGTCGTCCTCTCGAAGATCGCGCTAGGGCTGGTCGTCGGTCGCCAGCGTCGATACCACGTCCG
>JBEBGB010000209.1:0-8149 GCA_040081675.1 Vicinamibacterales bacterium | reverse complement strand
GTCCTCAGTGGTAGTGCTTTTTACCGCGGCAGCACGAACGCTCGGCCTTGTCGGTAGCCGTCGCGGCGTGCGCTGATCGCATCGGCATTCACGGGCTTCAGGAGCAGGGCGGCGTTGGCGGTGTCGGCGGCGCGGTCGAACTCGTTGTTCGAGGCTTGCGCTGCGGCGAGAGCATCGAGTGCGCCCGCATCTTTACGGTTCGTCAGCAGCGTCGCACGCTCCGCGAGTCGCACAGCGAGGCCGGGATCTCTCAGCACGTCCTGCGGCGCTGCCGCCAGGAGCCACGCGAGATCGACCAGCGCGGTGACCATGTCTGGCGCCAGCTGCACGGCGCGTTTCAGCTGTGCCACCGCGTCCTGGTGCCGCCCTTGCCTGAGCGACACGATTCCGGCGTTGTAGCGCGCCTGCACGTTGCGCGGGTCGAGTCGAATCGCTTCGGTCACGTGCGACAGCGCGTCTGGCAAGCGTCCGGTCTGGAGAAAGATGCTCGCCAGGTTGTTGTGCGCCTGCGCGTAGTCCTTGCGTATCGACAGTGCGCGCTGATACTCGAGCACGGCTGATTCGTAGTCGCCAGCCACGGTGAGCGCGGTCCCCAGATTGAAGTGCGCCGGCGCCGAGTCAGGCTCGAGATGAGCCGCGGCTCGGAAATGCCGCACCGCCTCCTGCGGTTTGTTCAACTCCAAGTACAGCGACGCAATCGTATTGTGCAGGGGTGCGCTGTCGGGTTCCGACTCGAGCCACCGCTCGTAGCCGATGGTGTCTTCGGTCATCACCTTTGGTCCGAATTGCCCGTTCAGCACCTGAAGGTCGTGCTCGTCGCGTGTGAGGACCTGAATCCACAAGTCGCCCATTTCGTCGGCGGAGCGTTGGCCCCAGAACACGCGCTCCGGCGGCTGACTGGGATTGCGCGGGTTGTCAGCCGAGTTGTCGTAGGTGTAGCGCATCTGCAGTCGTGTGCCCTTCGGCACCCAGAACGGCGTGACGTAGCGATAGACGTGCTGCCAGCGGAAATTCCACTCGCGAATGTGGACCAGCGGACGCACGCTTCCATCCGGGAGACTCGCGAAGCCCACCATTTCCTTCGCCCGGTAGTGGGCGTGCGGCTGAACGGCTTGCACTTCCAGATCGACCGGCGTCACGAAAGAGTCGGTCACCACGTACTCCCGCGCGCCTGCTGGAATGTCGATGCTCTGACGCCCCAATCGCAGCATCGCGGGTGTGCGCTCTGGCGGGTCGGTTCCGAAATAGAAGCCAATGGTGGGTTGGACACTCTCTTCCTTGCCGCTTGGCTGCATATGCAGTTCGACGACGAGGTCGGTGCCTGGCGAGAGTCGCCAGGCCAGTCCCTTGGGGAGCAAGGGCGGCACTTGCCCTGGCGTCCAACCGAGGAAGTGACCATCCGGGTAGATCGCCGATGTGGCGATGAGACCGCTATATCCAGGTCCAGGGTCGGCCTCGTCGAACTTGCGCGATGCGTCGGTCCGGTCGATCCGAATGTTGGAATGGTGCACAACCTTGGCGTTCCCCGGTTTGAACTCCATGCCTCGGATGAACTTCACGGAATCGACCGGCAACTTGACGACGAAGATGCGGAAGATGTCGGTGCCATCAGCCTGCAGCGTATAACTCGGAGGTGAGACGATCAGGTCCGGCTTCCCCAGTTGCCATCCGTCGGTCCACGTCGGCACACGCGGCGTCTCGCTAGCCATCCCTTCGAGGGCGCCGTCCGCACTCCAGCGCTGAAAAGTCTCGCGATCGCCCTCGGTCAAACGGGGTTGGCCGATGAACTCGCCACCGTAATCGCCATCGGCCTGCCACGGCGGCATCAACCCACTCTTGGTCACGTTCGCGATCTGCGTCGCATGCGCGCGGGCGTCGCTGTAAGTGAGGAGCGGGAACGGTCCCGCGCCGCCAGGTCGATGGCACACACCGCACTTCGTGAACAGAATCGGCGCCACGTCGCGGGCAAACGTGACGGGCGTCTGCGCCTGGCTCGGCGATGCCACCAACCCCAGGGCGATCGACCAGGCGAGGAGACGCTTCACTGCACGAAGTCCGCGATGAAACAGCCGACGGCGGGAGTCGAGGACTGCGCAGGCGCCGCGCCGCGAAGCACCGCAGTCAGCGCCTCGAACAGATCGCGCCGTGTCGCCGACGGACGTTCGACGCCGAGGCTCACGAACTTGTCATCGATGCGGCCGTGATACACGAGCGCACGCGACCGATTGAAGACGGCGGCTTCAGGCGTGATGGCCACCTTTGCGAGCTTCGCCAGGGCGTGCGCCGGATCGAGCAGCGCATGCACCGGGTAGCCGTAAGCCGCCAGATGGGCACGCACCGCGTCGGGTGTGTCGCTGGGGTTGGGGTACACGAGCCAGAACGCCACGTTCTTCGGTGCAAACGCCGCGTGAATGCGCTGCACTTCGGGCGCGTACCGGTTCGACACAGGGCAATCCACACTCGCAAACAGGAACACGATCGCGGCGCTGTTCTCCGCGGCGAGGAAAGGGTCGACCAGACGTCCGTCAGGATCCTTCAGGGCTACCTTCAAAACTACGCCGGGTGCGGCCGCTGCCGCGGCATCTGGCGCCGCCGACGCCACTGTCACGGCACCATTCGCCATGATGGACCAGGCACACAGCGCGGCGACCAGCATGCGCTCGAACAGCGCACATCTGAACATGAGCCAATTCTACGGGTTTCCAGCGCTGTCGGCGCGGCCACGTGAGGTGTGCACCCGACCACGCGTTGCGCTTCTCGAATCGATGTGGCGCGCGGTCCTTCGTTCTCGGGTCTGAGAACCGCTCTATCGCGTGAACGCCTTGCGCTGCCCGTATCCTTCCAATCGCAGGCGCATCTCGGTCGCCAAGGGGGACTGGCCCATGGCATCCGCCCTCTGAATTCCGGCCGTCACGACCGCGATGGCCTTGTCGAACTCACCGAGCGCAGCGTATCCAGCCGCCAGGGCGTCGAATGCCTGGGGATCCTGACCACGACTGAGTTGTCGCGCGCGTTCCGCCATGGCCACCGCCTGACCGGGGCGTCGCACGCTGACGTCTGCACTCGTGGCGCGAATCCAGGCGAGGCCAGTGAGCGCAGACAACGACTCGGGCTGCGCAACCAGTGCCTGCTCGAATTCCGCAGCCGCGTCGACCGCCTTACCTTGCAGTGTGAGCAGACGTCCGAGGTTGCTGCGGGCTTCGACGTTGTCGGGGCGAAGTTCCAGTGCACGTCGATAGTGCAGGGCGGCTTCGTCCAGTCGTCCGGCCACGTGCAGCATCGCACCCAGGTTGTTGTGCGCCTCGGCATGAACCGGGTCGATGCGAACGGCGGCCTCGTACTCGCGCATCGCCTCCGGATACAGTCTCAGCATGGCGAACGCGATGCCGAGGTTGTAGTGCGTCGGAGCAGAGTCGGGGTTCAGTCGAAGCGATTCACGGAACTGGCCGACGGCGTCCTGAAGGCGTCCGTCCTGCAGATACAACATGCCCACGGCATCGTGTCGGAGCGGACTCGCCGGATCGGTCTCGAGCACGCGCGTGTAGGCGGCGATGTCCTCGGTCCTGGTCTTGTTCGCAATGTCGGCGCCAAGCAACGCCGTGTCCTCGTTGCGAACGGGCACGAGTTGCACCCAGAGGTCGCCCATTTCGTCGGTGGTGGCCTGCCCCCAGACGATGCGACGAGGCGGTTGGTAGGGGTTGCGCGGGTTCGCGGCTGAATTGTCGTACGTGAAGCGCATTCCAATCCGACTTCCCTTCGGCAGGGGGATCGGCTGCACGTAACGATAAACGTCCTGCCAGCGGAAGTCCCAATCGCGAATGGTGATCAGCGGTTTGGTCGTGCCATCGGGCAGCGTGGCTTGCGCGACCATCTCGCGGCCAAGGTTGTGGGCGTGCGGTTGCACGGCAAGCACCTGCACATCAACGGGCACAACGTAGCTGTCGGTGATTTCGAACGCGGACGCACCGGCGGGCAAGTCGATCGTCTCACTGCCCATCCGAAGGCCGACGGGTGTGCGCACGGGACGGTCGTCGGTGAAGAAGAAGCCGACGCTCACCTGGACGGCTTCGGGCTTGCCGGTGGGCTGCAGATGCAGTTGCACGATCAGGTCGGAGTCCGCTTCGAGGCGCCACGGCATGCCGTCGGGCGAGGGGCGCGGTTGCTGACCGGGCGTCCATCCGAGCAGATAGCCGGGCGGATACGCGGCGTCCTGCACCATTCCACCGACATACCCGGGCTCGGGATCGGCCTGGTCAAGCCGGCGCGACGACCGCGTGCGGTCCACGCCGAGATTCGCGTGGTGGACACCGCGACCGTTACCCGGGCGAAACTCGATCGCGCCCACGTACCTGGCCACCTTCGTCGGAATGGGAAGCACGAACGTTCTGAAGAGATCAGGGCCGTCCGGCCTGAGCGTGTAGAGGTCGGACATGGAGACAACAAGGTCCGGCGTGCCAAGCTGCCATCCCTGCGCAAAGGTCGGAAGCGGTGGCAAGTCGCGTGGATCGCCTTCTGGCCCCCCCGCAGCTGCCCATGCCTGGATGGTTCGGATTTGATCGTCGCTCAAGGAGCGATCGTCGAGGAACAGGCCCGGCGCACGCTCCGGCTTCCACGGGGGCATGACCCGACGCTCCGTCGCGCTCGCGACGAGGGTCATCCGCTGACGCACGTCTTGATACGTCACCAGGCTGAACGGCCCGATTTCGCCGGGACGATGACAGGACGTGCAATGCGTGAAGACGATCGGCGCGACGTCCTTGGTGAACGTGACCGAATCGGCGGCACGCGCGGATGACGCCGTCAGGCACCCGAACAGCAGCACGACAACCCGGGTGGTGTACACGGAGTGAACTCGGACTTATGATACTTCCCTGTTCCCTGGCCCTGATCTTAGATGAAGCCCCCCAGGCGCAAGAGCCCAGCAGAGCCGAGTGCGATCCCGACCGCGCCACGCGCTGATGGGCCGTTCCTGCGCTACGCCGGAGCCATCTTTCTCGTCGCACTCGCCGTTCGGCTGCTGCATGTGTATCTGCTCAGCGGCTCACCGTTCTTCGATGCACTGCTCGGCGACGCCGTGGGCTATGACGACTGGGCGCGCCGCATCGCCGGTGGTCAGTGGATTGGCACCGACGTGTTCTACCAGGCGCCGCTCTACCCCTACTTCCTGGCTGTCGTGTACAAGATTTTCGGCCACAACCTGGGCGCGCTCCGCGTCGTCCAGGCGGTCATCGGCGCGGGGTCGTGCGCGCTGGTCGGTCTGGCCGGCTATCGATTCTTCTCGGTCACCGTTGGAGCCATCGCCGGACTCGCGCTGGCGCTCTATGCGCCCGCACTGTTCTTCGATGCGCTGATTCAGAAGTCTGTCCTCGACCTGTTCTTTCTCGCGCTCTCGCTCTGGCTGGTTGGACGCCTGGTCGACGAACCGCGCAGCCTGCGTGATTGGCTCTTGCTCGGCCTCGCGATGGGCGGTCTGAGCCTCACGCGCGAGAACGCCCTCGTGTTCGTCGTGGTCATCGTCGGGTGGGGGATGCTGCGCAGTCAGTTCGGCCTGTCGGTGGGCGCACGCGCGAATTTCGTGGCCAGCTTCCTCGTCGGGCTCGCGATCGTGCTGCTGCCTGTCGCCATCCGCAACTACGCGGTAGGTGGAGGCTTCTATCTCACGACCTCCCAGTTCGGTCCGAATTTCTTCATCGGGAACAACCCACAAGCCGACGGCACCTACGCCTCCCTTCGATTCGGACGTGGTGCCCCCGAGTACGAGCGAACGGACGCAACGGAGCTAGCCGAACATGCCCTTGGCCGATCGCTGACGCCGTCAGAGGTGTCGGGCTACTGGACAGGTCGCGGACTCGACTTCATCAGGGAGCGGCCCGGCGCATGGTTCGCGCTCATGGCGCGCAAGGCGGCGCTCCTCGTCAACGCGACCGAGATGCTCGACACCGAAGCGCAAGAGAGCCACGCCGAGTGGTCGTGGCCGCTGCGCGTGGGTGGGTTATTCGGTCACTTCGGTGTTCTGGGCCCCTTGGCATGCATCGGACTCGTGCTCGCGTGGCGTCAGAAGTCGCGCGTGGCGGTGCTCTACCTGATGCTCGCCGCGTACTGCATGAGCGTGCTGCTGTTCTACGTGTTCGCTCGCTACCGCCTTCCGCTCGTGCCGCTGCTGCTTCTCTTTGCCGCCGAAGGCGCGTCGACCCTGCCGGCGTGGCTTCGCACAGCCAACGTAGAGGCCAAGGCGTGGGTCACTGCCGCAGTCGCGGCCACTGCTGTCCTGTGTAACTGGCCCATCCTCTCGGCATCGACGATGAAGGCGATTACCGAGACCAATCTGGCCGTGGCACTGCAGGCCGAGGGTCAGACCGGCGCTGCCGCAGAACACTACAAGCGGGCGATCGCGCTTCAACCCAACTACGCTCCCGCCTACAACAATCTCGGTGTCATGCAACGAGCCGCGGGCAACATCGACGAAGCGATTGCCACCTACAGGCAAGCGCTCCTCTTGAAGGGCGACTATCCCGACGCGCACTACAACCTCGCGAATGCGTTGCTCGCGCAGAACAAGCCGCAGGAAGCCGCAGACCACTTCAAGATCGCCCTGGAATCGATTCCTGACTCGGCCGGCGCTGCGAACAACCTCGGCGTCGCACTGTCCGCGCAGAACAAGCCTGACGCGGCAGTCGCGGCGTTTCGAGCCGCGGTTGCGGCGGAGCCACGTTCCGCAGTGGCGCATCGCAATCTTGCGGATGCACTATCAACGGCCGGTCAGACACAGGAGGCCGTCGCAGAATTTCACCGCGCGATCGAACTGGACCCGACCGACCCGTCTGGTCCGTACAACCTCGGTGTGGTGTTGCTGCAAGCGGGCCATCCCGCAGAGGCGATCCCGGTGCTGCGCACAGCGGTGCAGTTGTCGCCGCGGTCAGTGGATGCGCGCAACAATCTCGGCATCGCGCTCGCTTCGTCCGGCGATCTGGATGCCGCCATCCAGCAGTTCACCCAGGCGTTGGCTATCGACGCTTCGTCGCCGGAGGCCCGCCGGAATCTGGAGATGGCGCAAGGGGCGCGCGCGCAGGCGACTGGGAGGCGACCCTGAGCGAACGCCGACGCGGTGTTTCTCGTGCGGCCTCATCGAAGCGTGGGAAGTCTGCGTCCGCCTCGACGCCCCGTCGCACGGAGCCGAGCCCACATGGTGACGCCGGCAACGCGGGCGCCGCCAACATGGACGCCCCCTGGTCGGTCTTCTGGCCCGCCATCGCCATCGTCATCGTCGCGGTGTTGACCTATGCCAACGCGCTCGGGCATCCGTTCGTCATGGACGACACCAACGCGATCCTCGAGAACCCAACGATCCACTCGCTCGGCTCCAGCGTGCGCGGCGGCCCCCCGCAGTCGCCAACCGCCGGCCGGCCGCTCGTCAACATGTCGTTCGCGGTGAACTACATGCTGGGCGGTGTTTCGCCCTGGGGCTACCACGCGGTGAATCTCGGTGTGCACCTGGCATGCGCACTCCTCGTGTACATGCTCTTACGTCAGATGCTGGCATTCCCGCGTCTGGCGGAGTGGTCCGCTGGGCGCGACACCGGCATCGCCGCCACTGCGGCTCTGTTATGGACCGTGCATCCACTGAACAGCGAGGTCATAAACTACGCCACGCAGCGCTCTGAGGAACTCGTCGCTCTGGCCTTCCTCGCGACGCTGTACTTCGGCGTCCGCGCAATTGGCACGTCGCGAACCACGGCGTGGGCAACCGCATCGGTGCTGGCGTGCGTAGCCGGCATGTCGAGCAAGGAGTCGATGGCGACGGCTCCGGTCATCATGCTGCTGCTCGACAGCACCTTCGTTTCGGGTGGACCTTCGGCAGCCGTGCGCCGACGACCGTTCTACTACCTGGCGCTCTTTGCCACATGGATAGTGTTGGCGCTGCTGATTGTCGAGGGACCACGGTGGCGGAGTGCCGGCTTTGCGAGTGGCGTGTCGCCGTGGAACTACCTGCTCAACCAGGCGCCGATGGTCGCTCGATACTTCCGGCTCGTCATCTGGCCAACCGGCCTGGTGCTGGACTACGGCGAGCCCATCCATCAGACGCTACGTGCAGTCTGGCCGTCGGCGCTTCTCGTGATCGGGCTGCTCGGCGGCACGCTTGCCTTGTGGG
>JBEBGB010000906.1:0-2080 GCA_040081675.1 Vicinamibacterales bacterium | reverse complement strand
ATCGCCAACGTCAACGTGCGGAGCCATACCTTCGCGTTCATCACGCCGACGATGACCGAAGAATTCAAGATTCCAAACGCCTGCACGAGTTGCCACACGGACAAGTCGAATGCGTGGGCGACCGAGACGCTGAAGACGTGGCCCGGCGTGTCGCCCTGGCGCGTCGGGCAGCAGTGAAGGGTCGGCCAGCTAGAACAGGAACTTCACCCCGAACTGCATCTGGCGCGGAGGCTTCGCGCTAAAGATCCGGCCGAAGTTTTGCGTGAATGCCACGCGGTTCGGCACGTCGAAGTTGGTCCGATTCAGCAAATTGAAGACCTCCCATCGCAACTGCACGTGCGTCCCCTTGGCAAGCTCGAAGTCACGCTGCAGCCCGAGGTCGACACTGGCATAGCCCGGTGCCAGCACCGAGTTGCGAGGCGCATCCCCGAACGTGAACTGCGGCTGCAGCACAAAACAGCTCGTGTTGAACCACTGCACGGACGTGTGCGCTCCGCCGTCGTTCGGGTCGCAGACCTGATTGGGACGCTGTGCCGGACCGGCACCGATATTCGCGCGGTCCGTCCCGATGTTCACGGTGAACGGAGCACCGGATTCGAGCAGCACGATGCCGCTCACCTGCCAGTCGGCCGCGAGCGCCGACAGGGTGCCGCTCCCCACGCGGGGCACCATGTAGGTGAAGCTGGCGACGGCTCGATGGCGATGGTCGAAGCTCGCATCCGCCCGTTCTGCCGCCATGTTACGCACGTCTTGGGGCAGGTTGGCTTCGAACGCCGTTCCGCCCGGATCCGAAGCATCATCGATCGCCTTGGACAGGGTGTAGAACGCCGTGGCCGTGAATCCTCTCGACAGGCGTCGGTCCACCTTGAAGGTGACGCCGTTGAAGATCGAATAGCCATCCCACCGGATAGCCGTGATGTTGGCCAGCTGCGGGATCGGACGCCGCGGACCGACCGCGCCCGGACCCGGCACGGGCACATTGCGCACCGTGGAACTGTCCGCGCCGACGATGGCTGAACGGAGAACGTTGACCTCGAGCACCGTCGCGTCGCCGACCTGGCGCTGCAGGGACACCGAGTAGTTCTTCGCATACTCGGTGCGGAAGTCCCAGTCCATGGTGCTGCCGCTCACCGTGCCGTTCGCCGGAGCGAGAAGCGCGGTCGCCATGGTCTGCGTCGGCCGCACCGCATCGGAGGCCGCAGTCACGGTCTTCGCGAAGACGAACGGCAGCGTCGACGCAAACGCCTGCTGCACGCTATACGCCCACTGATTGAGGAAGACGCCGAAGCCGGCGTTCACAACCGTCTTCCCATCCTCGCCCGGCGACCAGACAACCCCGAGCCGTGGTGCGAAGCGGCGATAGCTGGGGCGCAGCAGCCCGCGTTGCCATCCGGCATCCGCTGATGTCGTATACGGAATTGGAATCTGACCGAGGAGCGCCGTTGCATCCGGAGACAGGTTGCCAGCGTCGTCGCTGGCAATGACGAAACGACTGTTGGGAACATCGATCGACGACAAGCGATTGTCGACGTCGGTCATCATGCTGTTGATCTCGTAGCGGAGCCCGTAGTTCACCGTCAGGTTCGGGCGCACGTGCCAGTCGTCCTGTCCGTACAGGTGCAGCCAGTTGCTCCGCCCATGTTCATCAGCGCGGCCGATGCCGACCTGGGACGAACTCGGGTAGCCGAGCAGGAAGTCGGCGAACGCATTCCCCGACCACTGGCCGTTGAAGGCGAAGTTGCCGCGCGCATTGGTGGGATTCACCGGATTGAAGCGGAGATGAAAGAGGTAGCCGCCGAACTTCAGCTGATGATTGCCGCGGGGCAGCATCACGTTGTCGTACAGCTCGAAGCTCTTGTTGTTTCGCGAGACGAACGACGTCGGATCCCCGATGGCGCTGAACTGTCCACCAAACGATACCTGCGGGTATCCCATGTCTCTGACGTCGGTAGTCACGCCCTGGAGCCCCGTCGTGGCCGCAAAGGTGACGCCCGCGTTGGGGCTGACCTGCCCGCCGCGAGCCCCGAGATAGCCGAACCTGATCTCATTCAACCAGCGGTTGCCGAACGTGTGCGTATGT
>JBEBGB010000905.1:0-2080 GCA_040081675.1 Vicinamibacterales bacterium | reverse complement strand
GAACCTGCGAAACAACTCGCGAATCGCGCTTGTGATTGGTGGATGGCGCGACGGCGATCCGAGGACGCTGCAGTACGAAGGTGTTGCGGACTTTCCGTCGGGTGCAGAGCTCGAACGCGTGCAGGCCGCCTACTTTGCGGCGTTCCCGGATGGTCCGACGCGCCTTGCGTGGCCCGGAATCACCTACGTTCGTGTCACCCCGATGTGGCTCAGGCTGAGCGACTACACGGTGACACCGCCCTCGATCGTCGAGATCACGTTGCCGTTGCAGCCGGGTCGTGAATAGCCTGCTGGCTGCCCGTCGCCGCGCGCCGAACTCGGGACAACGCGGGAGCTGAGCGCGGTCGGTGAAGGCCTGGGCTTTGAGCAGCGGCAAGGCTGGCGCCTCCGTCGCGTGGCCACGGCGGAAGGCGCCAATTGCTGGATCGTCGTGCGTGGCTCAGCGGGGCGGAGCGGCGGGTTTCGGCTTGCCGGTCTCGTCGACCTGGACGGTCTTGACAGGCCCCATGCCTACCAACATCAGGACGGCGGGTTCCTTTTCATCCACGCGCGCACCGTCCCAGTGCACTGTGTTCGCCTTGTCGATGGCGACCGAACCAGCGCGCGCTGGATAGGTGGTCTTCTCGTCGTAGACGTTCGTGGTCGAGACCCACCAGGTGCCCGAGATCACATACGCGTACCGCTCCTGGTCGTGGAAATGCGGCTGCGAGAAGTTGCCCGGATACCACTTGATGATGAGACCGTACAAGCCTGCCTTGTTGGGATCGCCGAACAGCACCGACTGCTGCATTCGGCCTTCCTGGCCGGTCCACTTGAGGTCTTTCGGCAGGGTCATTGGGATGTGGGTGGGATCAGGTACTGGCCCCGCCGGGTCGGTGACCTTGGGCCTGGCTTCCTGCGCATGTGCGACCGTGGTCGCAACGGCGGCACCGACCGCCATGGTGACGGCCACACTTACGATCATCAATCTGGTGAAACGCATGCTCGCCTCCTGCGTATGCATTGCTGACAACAGTGGCGGCTCGCGTGCGAACAGCCACCTCACGCTCGCGCCCTCAGGCACGCGCCGATTATCACTCCGAACGGCGGCGTGTCAGCGGGCGAATTGGGGACGGCTGTGCAGGCTTCAGCTGGCGCGGAGCCGAGTGGACCCGGTGCCGAAAATTCCAATCCTCTCGAGACATCTTCCGGCGGAACCGACAGGATTCCGGCAGATACACGCTGTATCGACGGCGCTCGCATCGACGTCGGCCGGCAGGACTTGTGCTGATGCCATCGACGAATGTTACGCAGAGCCTTGCTCGTCTGCGGAATCGTCTCTTCGTTCCTCTACGTCGGCATGAACGTGTTCGTGCCGATGCGCTGGCCAGCCTATAGCTCCGCCGCGCAAACGGTCAGTGAACTATCGGCGATCGGCGCCCCAACGAGATCGCTCTGGGTTCCCCTTGGCATCGTCTATACGGTGCTCATGGCGGCCTTCGGGTGGGGAGTTCTGATCTCGGCTGGTCGGAACCGACGCTTGCGCGTTGTGGGAAGTCTGCTCATCGGCTACGGACTCATCGGTCTCGCCTGGCCCCCGATGCACCTGCGCGAGGTGCTGGCAGCAGGCGGGGCAACGCTTACCGACACGCTGCACATCACGTGGGCCATGGTTACCGTGGTGCTCATGCTCCTCGCGATCGGATTCGGGGCCGCCGCACTGGGGCCGCGGTTCCGGCGGTACTCGGTCGTGACCATCGCGATGCTCGCGACGTGCGGCGTGTTGACGACGATGAGCGCACCCAGGGTCAGCGCGAACTTGCCGACGCCCCTGATCGGAGTGTGGGAGCGCGTCAACGTCGGTGTGTTCCTCCTCTGGGTGGTGGTCCTGGCCACCGCTCTCTTATCAAGAAGCCGCGTGCGCAATCGACATTGATCCGATTGGCGGCCAGCCAGTCCGGCAACAGATTCGAGACCGTGCACGGCGCTGTAAGGCATGATGTCAGGTGTTGACAATGCAAACCCTACCGACCGCCGCTGGACGCCGATGATTGAGGTTGTTGAGGAGGCTTCGACGGCCCTGGCACTGTATGCGCAAATT
>JBEBGB010000208.1:0-8160 GCA_040081675.1 Vicinamibacterales bacterium | reverse complement strand
ATGCGTCCACGTGGACACGTGCAGCATCTGTCCGGTTGAAAGACGATGGTGTTCCTCGTCTTCGAAGGCCTGGTCCGGCGGCACTCCAGGCTCGGGTTCCTGGACGAGGACCAACCACGCGGGAGCACTCCCACCATTTGGAATACCCAGGTAGTTCACGAAGCTGCCGCTCTGAACGAGCGCCCACGTGTAGGGCACGGGCTGCGTGGGGTCCGCGGCGAATGGCGGAATGCCGTCCTTGGCCAGGGCGTCGCTCGACGGCCAGACGCCGCTCGACGCGCGCACTGCTTCCGCCTCGCTCAGGCCTTCCTGTAACTCCCTGAACGTTCGTTGCTCCTCGCCGGGCCGTTCCGCGACGAGCACCTGAAACGGAAGAAGATGCTTCTCGCTTTCTGCCGGTCCGCCGATGCCGGACGCAAACGCGAGATACATCCAGACGCACACGACGAGAGCCATCGACGCGCGAGCCACCAGGAGCAACTCTTCCTTCGCCGAGAGCGCCTGCACCGAGACGGTACGTCCCGCGGTCGAGGTCATGCCCCTTGTCGACGTCGGACTCCGCGAAGCGCGAGCGTCAAGAAGAAGATTGCCGTGACTGCCAGTACGACGGCGCCGCCCGTCGGCACGAGGAACTTGGTTGAGATGACAAGCCCGCCCGCGCCGGCCGCAAACGCCACCAGGATGCTCAGGAACAAGTAACTCCTGGTGCTGCCCGCAATGTTTCGGGCCGCTGCCGCCGGAACGACGACGAGTGCCTCGACGAGCAAGGCGCCAATGATCTTGAGACTGACAACGATCGACAGCGTCAGGAGCACAGCGAAAAAGTACTCGAGAAACACCGAGTTCGCGCCGGCGACGTTCGAGAGCGACGGATTCAGACTGTCGAGCAGCAGATGGTTGTACTCGCGAATCAGCAGGAAGGCGACCAGCAGTCCCACACCAAGCAGCAAGGCAAGGTCACCGTCGGTCACTGTCAGCAGGCTGCCAAACAACACGGACTCGACCTGATGGACGTTGAACTGTCGCGTCAACGCGACGAGCAGGCACAACCCGAGGCCCAGCGTGAGCGCGTGAAACACGCCGATGAGCGTGTCGGGCGGCAGCGTTGCCCGTCGCTTGACGTACACCATCGCGAGCGTCGAGAGCAGGCAGAACCCGAACATCCCGCCGTAGGGCGAGTTCAAGGGCTCACCAAGCAGCAATCCGATCGCCACGCCGGTCAGCGCCGCTTGACCAAGCGCCGCACTGAAGAACGCCATCCTGCGCGTGACGACCAGATGGCTGAGTCCTCCGAGAATGGGAGAGAGGACCAGCACGCACAGGAAGCCCCGAATGAGAAACGGATACTGAAAGTCGGACGGGAGCAGGCCACGGCCTGCCAATTCGCCGATCCAGGAATAGAAAGAGGTCATCGAATTCCTCTCGCGCTCTGGTGGCCGGCTTCTTCGGCGAACGTTGCGGTCCTCGGGAATACGTCGTCGGGCGAGCCCTCGGCAATCACTCGCCGATCGAGCACCGTGACCCGATCGGCGATGCGACGTACGCGGTCGCTGTCGTGCGACACCATCACGATCGTCGTCCGCCGCGCGTCTCGCATGGTCAAGAGCGTCTCGTCGAGCCACGCCGCAGATGCTTCGTCCAGCCCGCTCCCCGGTTCGTCGAGAATGAGCAGCTCGGGCTCGGGGTCGAGCGCATGCGCGAGCAGTACTCGACGCAGTTCGCCGCCAGAGAGCACCGCGAGAGGACGCCGTTCGCGCCCGGAAAGACCGACGCGCGCGAGCAAGTCCGCAATGCGGGCTCGTGTGACGCGACTGATGCCGAGACTGACCGGCATCCGCTGTCTGGTGAGCGCGAGAAAATCCTCGACCGTCACCGGCAGCGTCGGGTCGATCGCGAAGGTCTGCGGCACGTAGCCGATGGCCCCGCTACCTTGCCAGTTCATGACGATGCGTCCGTCGAAGGCAGTCTGTCCGAGCATCGCCAGAATCAGCGTGCTCTTGCCGGCGCCGTTGCGCCCGACGATGACGTGTGCCGAGTTGCGCGCAATCTGGATGGAGACCTGATCGAGAATGGCCTCCCGGTTACGCCGGATGGTGAGATTCTCGATCTGGACCAGCGCGGCTTCGAGGGCCTGATCCGTCACGCCTCGGTGACCAGAGCCCGGATCATCGTCTCGACGTTCTTCTGCATCTCGCGCTCGAACTTGTCCACCGTGTACTCGCCCGATGCGATGTGGGTGATGATGTACACCTTCACGCCAGCCTCGTCGCGCAACACCTTCAGCATTGCTTCCGGGAACGTCTCCTCGGTGAAGACCACCCGAATCTTCTCGCGTTGCAGGAGCTTCACCATGTCGCGCAACTCGCCAGCCGAGGGCGTCAGGCCATGCGCCGGCTGGACAACGCCAGCGACCTCGAGGCCGAACTCCTGCAGCAGGTACCCGTAGCCGTCGTGCACGGTGACGACACGCGTGATCCTGGCCTCTGCCAGCTGCTGCGAGGCCTTCGCCTTGATCAGGCGAAGACGTCTCGCGTAGTCCGACGCATTGCGTTGAAGCGCGGCCGCGTCGGCTGGCCTGAGTGCCGTGAGAGCTTTCTGGATCGCGTAGGTCTGCTGAATAGCGTTGGTGAACGAAATGAACGTGTGTGAGTTGACGCTGCTGCCGCGAGCGGAGTGGATCTGCGGTGTCGTCTCATTGACCCGGATGATTACCAGCTTCTTGTTGCCAGACGACTTGATCATCGGCAGGATGAAGTCGTCGTGGCCAATGCCGTTGAGTACGAGGGCGTCGAGATCGACCAGCTTCTTGATGTCGTCGGGCCGAGGTTGGTAATCGCCAGCGTCGATCTCACCCGGCAGAATCGAGCGCACGTCGTAGCCGGGCAGAGTGCCGACGACATTCCTGGTCCACGAATAGTACGGGTGCAGCGTGACGCCGATCTTCAGCACGGGCTGCACCTGCGCCGACGCGGTCGCCGCAGCGGCCAGCAGCACGAGACACACGGCAAGACGGCCGACGATTCGGTGGAGCCTGGTAGCCTGTCCGCTGGGAGTCATTCCGATCATCTCCTGTTGTAGTACACCGGATTTGGCGCCGTCGTGAACACGGCGGTCCACCCGACAGTCTGCGGCTGGCGCACGAAGCCAACGGGCACTTGTCCGCCGAAGCGGTGCATCCACACGTAGGTGTGCACCATCGTGCCGTCCGGCAGACGGTGATGCTCGTCGTCTGGAGGTGCGGTGTCCGGCGGCATGCCAGGCTCCGGCTCTTGAATTTCGATCAGCCATGCCGGTGCCGCCATGTCGTCGGGCTGACCGAAGTAGTTGATGATGCTGCTTTGCTGAAGAAGGGACCACTTGTAGGCGGGGCCGGCACCGGCCGCAAAGGGAGCGACACCACGAGAGGCCAGCGACTCCGGGCTCGGCCAGGCCGCCGTCCGGATCCGGTCGTTCATGGCGTCCAGTAGTCCTTGCCGAATCGAGCGGTACGCCATCTGATCTGCTTCCGGCAGCGATTGCGCAAGCGCCTGGTAAGGCAGCAGGTTCCGCGCGCTGTCTGGTGACGACCTGGAACTCAGGACGGCGTAGACAGCGATCGCGCCGACGATCGTCAACCCGAGTGCGATAACACCGAGCCGCTCACGCGAAGACTGCTGCGACGAGGTTCCGACCTGTTCGCTTTTTCTCTGGTTCATGACGATGGCTGTTCAGAGAAGCGTGCGGGTCCTTGCGGCGGGACGCCGTAGCGCCAGCCACTCGCGACGGCCACAACGAGCATCGCGACCGCCCAGGCGAGTGCGAGCAGTTGGATGGAATGGTCCGCGAGGAATGAGCCCTGCTCGGCGACCGATTCGCTGGTGGTCATCACGCGATGCACCGCCGTGTGTCCAACGATGATCGCGAAGAAGAGCTCGAACGCGTAGGCCGGTACGCCGCGTCCACCAAGCCACGACCGCGCGGCCCACATGATCGCGCCCAGCCAGACCTGAGCGACCAGCATCGTCACAAGCGTTGAAGCAATCGCCAGCGCATGATGGGAACCGGCCAGTTGCAGGTTCGCCACGAGTCCGTAGCCCGCGCCGATGCCGAAGAGAAGTCCGAAGGCCGCTGCCACAGTCGCGACAAACGACGTCCGGGCTCCGACGACCACTTGGAGTGCGGCGACGACGAGGGCAGATGCCGCGATGAACTCCGCGGTCGGCGCGAGCGGCGCAAGCGCCTCTGGCGCGGACACGTAGGCGAGCACGCCAAGCGCCTGGCCGATGAGCATCAGGCCAACGAGGCGCACGCCCTGGCGAGCAGACCGAATCGGCAACAGCAGACATGTCAGCAGCAGCAAGTGGTCGCCGAACCCGACAATCGACTGCACCGCTTGCCTTGCGAACTCGGCCACGGTCGGGCCCGCGTCAGGGTCGAAACCCACGCGGCTGGGTTGGCCCATCACACTCAGCGTCTGCAGGGCGCCCGTTGCGGGAGCATATTCAACCCGCGTGCGAACAGGGTGCAACGGCTTGTTCTGAAACGTATTGAGGCGTGCGGAAATCCCCGCTGCCCCTGCCAGAGGATAGGTGACGTCGATTTCGACAGCCGTCCGGTCGGCGCTCAGGCGCGGCGCGAAGTTGGTCTGCGGCAACGACGTACCGTCCTGCTGCACGTCCAGGTTCCGAACGGCGTCCGCGGCGACGATGCGTAGCGGCTCGGCAATGGTCGCGGTGTCGAGGGTTCCGTCGGGCAGACGGGGCAGTGTCATGTCGGCAAGGACCATGACCGGCACCCGCATCTGCACACCAAGTCGACCATCGGCCACGCGCATGGCGATCTGGACGATCTCTTCGACGACGACGTCGTGAGCGCTGATGGTGGCAGTCGCCAGCAGGCACGCTGCGACCACGATGGTGAGCAATCTCTTCATGTGAATGTGGGCCTAAACCGATCGAGAATCCCGGTTCGGCCGAATCCGAATCATACCCGTGTCGTTGATGTCCGCGAAACGCGAGGACGGCTGACGTGGGCTTGGACCGCGTGCCTGAACGCAGTCACGGCGTGCGTGTCTCAGGCATCGGGTCCTTCGACAGCTTCCTCTGCAGAGACCGCCGATGAATACCAAGCAACCGAGCCGCCTGCGACAGGTTGCCGTGGCACTCGGTCAGCACGCGCTGAATGTGCTCCCACTCGACGCGAGCGAGGGAAGGCACACGGATGGTCGGATGTCCCTCGTCGGCGGGCGAGGTCTGATCGAAGGCCGCGAGGATTTGATCGGCATCGACGGGCTTGGTCAGGTACGTCGCGGCTCCCACGCGCATGGCCTCCACGGCGGTCGCGATGCTTCCGTATCCGGTCAGCACAACGATAGTGGTTGTTGGATCGAGCGTCTTGAGGCCGCGCACAACGTCCAGACCCGACCGCGTGGGCAGGCGCAGGTCGACGAGCGCCAGTTCAGGAGGGTCGACTGCCGCAAGTTCGAGAGCCTCTTCGTAGCCTCCGGCCGACCTCACCGAGAGCCCCCGCGATTCAAACGCACGCACTAGTCGCGTCCTGAACGTGGCGTCATCGTCCACGATGAGCAAAGTGCGAGCGCTGGCCGACGCGTCGTCCATCACGACTCCAACTGCGGCGTAGCCGCTGGCAGAGTGAGGATCGCGGTGGTACCCCGATCTGATCGAAGGGAGAGCGAGCCTCCACAGCGCTCGGCGAAGACCCGCGCAAGGAACAGCCCGAGGCCGAAGCCGCGGCCTGCGTCTTTGGTTGTAAAGAACGGTTCGCCCGCGCGCCGTAGCGTGTCGGGCGACATGCCGGGCCCGGCGTCTTGCACAACGAATCGAAACGTGTGGCGATCGGCTTCTACGGCCAGGGTGACCGGCGTCCGATCGTCGCTGGCGTCGAACGCGTTCTTGATGAGCGACAGGAGCACCTGCACCAGGCCGGCTCTCGGCACGACGATCGCCGGAAGATGCGATGCGGTGGGGAACTGCAGCCTCGCACAGAGATCCCCAGGGAGCCGCGCCTGCAGGTCTGACAACAGGGTGTCGATTCCGACCGTCTCCGCCTGTTCCGCGGCGCTTCCGCCTGCACGTCCGCTCATCTGGTCGAGGATCAACTGACACCGATCAACCTCAGAGCGAATCAGGTGAGCATCCGCGGCACACTCTGCCGGAACGGCGAGTCGACCAAGCGCACGCTCGAGCTCCTTCGATGCGATCGCGATCGTCGCCAGAGGCGTCGACAGTTCGTGTGCGGCGCCGGCGGCCAGCGTGGTCAGCGACATCAAGTGTTCAGCGCGAGCGGCCTGCGCCCGCATCTCCTCGAGCAACAGCTCCCGGCGTGCAATGGCTCTGGACGCGGCACCGGCAAAGTGAATCGCGAGTTCGGTGAGCGTCGCGAGCGCGAGCCACATGGCGTAGAGATGCGTGGGGAAGTCGAGAAAGCGGTGGTGCGCCGGAACGACTTCCTCCATGTGCCACGAGATGAGCAAGGCGTAGCTGAGGATGGAGGAGCCGGCGATGAGGTACGCCCAGAGCCGGCCGAGAGTCACCGCCGCCAGTGCGACCTGCGCGACGTAGATCACGGTGAAGGGATTCGACGGTCCGCCGCTCAATTCGAGGAGGCCCGTCAGCAGGATCACGTGGAGCAGCAACGCCGCGCCAGAAATGGCCCGCCGTGTGTGTCCGCCGAACGGGTGCCAGGCCAACTCCGCATTCGCCAGCGCAGTCGCCGCGATGAGTGGCGCCACGCGCCGAAGCGGGAAGGTGGACGACTCGAGACCCACCGAGATCAGCACGATGGCGGTATCCACAGCGGCAGCCGTCCACCATAGCCGGGCCAGCCAGCGGGAAATTCCCTCCGGGCTGACCTCGAAGTACCACTGTGTGTCTTGCGCGTCTTTCTCGGAGTTCATTGCCAGGGTCGACTCAGTCTAACGATTCCAGACGCGGCAGGGGGCGCGACAATTTGCCGCACGTCTGTCGCGGCGCGAGGCCCGTAATATCCCACGACGGCGTTGGCGCGTGGGGGGAGATGCGTGGGACTTCGTAGCGCGTTGTGTCGTGCGTGTGTGCTGGTGGGCATCTGGGGCATCGCCGGAGCAGCGGCCGCTCAGTCGGTCTCAGGGTCTGTTCGCGACGAGACCGGTGGTGCACTGCCGGGCGTGACCGTTGAAGTGCATGGCGGCGCGTCCACGCGCGACACCGCCGTGACAGATTCGGTCGGACGCTTCAGATTGGACCTCGGCGCAGGCACGTTCGAGCTGGATTTCTCGTTGATCAATTTTGGAACGGTGAAGCGCACTGTTGTCCTCGCGGCTGGCGGCAACGTGACGCCCATCAACATCGTGTTGCACCTCGCGCTCAACGCGGACGTGACGGTGACAGGGAAGCGCACCTTCACCAACCTCGCGGACGCCGAGCGGCCAGCAGAAGACCTCGTCGGAATCGCCCAGTCGGCAAGCCAGGGCGCCATCACGTCGAGGCAACTGGATGCGCGGCCGATCATGCGCAGCGGCGAGGTCCTCGAGACGGTGCCTGGCGTGGTGATCTCGCAGCACAGCGGCGAGGGCAAGGCGAACCAGTACTATCTGCGCGGATTCAATCTCGATCACGGGACCGACTTCGCATCGACGGTTGCCGGCATGCCAGTGAATCAGCCGACGCACGGCCACGGTCAGGGTTATTCGGACCTCAACTTCCTGATGCCGGAACTCGTGTCGGGCGTGCAATACGCGAAGGGACCCTACTTCGCTGACCAGGGCGACTTCGCCACTGCGGGGTCCGCGAACATCAACTACGCCAGCACCATCGATAGGCCGATCGCTCGTGTCGGCGGCGGCGGGCAGGGGTTCGGCCGGGCACTCTTCGCGGCGTCGCCCGCGGCGGCAGGCGGACACGTCCTTGGTGCCATCGAGGTTCAGCACAACGACGGCCCGTGGACTCGTGCCGACAACTTTCGCAAGGTCAATGGCGTGTTGCGCTTCAGTCGCGGCGACGCGGTGAATGGCTTCACGCTGACCGGCATGGGCTATCGCGCCAAATGGAATTCCACCGACCAGGTGCCACTGCGAGCCATTGGTTCCGGGCTCATCGGGCGGTTCGGTGCGCTCGACAACACAAACGGCGGAGACACCTATCGGTACAGCGGTTCGTTCGAGTGGCAACGCTCCAGGAACAA
>JBEBGB010000904.1:0-2088 GCA_040081675.1 Vicinamibacterales bacterium | reverse complement strand
GTTGCGCTCGGTACCTTGAGGTCGTGCGGGTGCCGGTGGAACGGCTCCCGCGCGAACGTGATCGGTCCAGTCCGCGAACATTTTCAGGACGCGCGCGCGCCCGAACTGATTGAGGGCGCCGCTCATCTGGTTGCCAGCTTGCCCCGCCTTCACGCGTCGGTCCCAGCCAGCCGCGGTGTTGGGGAAGATACCGAACGCGGTTGGAATCTCTCTCGTGGCCTTGGTGCCGAGTGCATGGCAGGCTGTGCAGCCACCAGACTTGACGCTGCGAATCCAGTCGCCCTGGCTCTTCATGTTCGGCGAGATGCCGTTGCCGCTGTCGCCGGTGCCGGGGAATTCGCTCTTCGCGGGCATCTCCATCAGAGAGAGCCACTGCGCCGCCGGGTAGTACTGCGCCGCCGCCAACGGCGAACTCGCGGGCACGGCTTTGAGGTTCACGCTCTTGCCTCGCGTCGTCTGCGTCTTGGGCGAGTCCACAAGGCCGTAGCCGCGAACCCACACGTTGTAGTTCGCTGCCGGAAGGTCAGGAATGAGATAGCGCCCTTGATCGTCGGTGACGACGATCTTCGCGAACGGAGTGGGCAGGTCTCGTGTTTCGGCGATCACCCAGACGCCGGCCTCGGGGCCAGCAGGCCCGGTCACACGTCCCGCGAGATCGTCGCTATCGATGGCGATGCCGTCGCCTGGTGTCTGCGATGCGACGGGGCCAGTCATGACTCCGGCGGCGACGGCGAACGCGACGACGAGTCCGATCGACAACCAGGTCTTGGACATGCTGCCTCCCCTTACTGTTCGGGCGAGGATACCGCAGGCGGTGGTCGCCGCCAACCTCCATCGCACTTGACCAGCGGGCGGGCCGAGCGCAGGATCAGGCGTCTAACACATGCGATTGCGACCGAGAGCGTGGATCCTCCTCTTCTTCGTGGCGTGGTGCGTCGCGACCTTGTCGTTACAGCCCGGCGCCCAGCGAGGCGGCCAGTTCATGGGCTCGGCCGACGATCCGGCGATTGCCTACTCGACGGCCCCGGTCAGCAACGTCGTCGACGATCTGAATCGACGGCTCCAGGATGGGTCGGCTGCGCTCACGTTCGAGGGTCGAGCCGGCTACCTGCAATCCGTGATCGACGCGCTGCGACTGCCGACGGATTCACAGTTGCTCGTCTTCTCGAAGGGAAGCCTCCAGGCGCGACAGATAAGCCCGTCCAACCCACGCGCGCTGTACTTCAACGACCGTGTCGCGCTCGGATGGGTGCGCGACGCCGAATTGATCGAGGTCGCGGCACACGACGCGAAGCTGGGCATGGTGTTCTACACGCTGGAACAACGACCCGAGTCCCGCCCGGTGTTCAAGCGCGAGTTCCGGTGTCTCGGGTGCCACGTCACTGGCGACACGCTCGGCGTGCCGGGCTTGTTGATGTTCAGCACGCGGGTGGATCCTGCGGACCAGCACGCCACGGTTACCGTGATGGATCAACGAATCCCTCTCACGGCGCGGTGGGGTGGCTGGTTCGTGACGGGCAGCAGCGGAAGCGGGCGGCACATGGGCAACCAGGCGCCGGCACTCCAGGGTGCGTCGGACGCTGCGCGATCGTCCGTCGCCGGACTCTTCGAGCCTGACGGATACCGAACGATGTCGAGCGACATCGTGGCCCTGCTGACGTTTTCTCACCAGACGCACATGACCAACTTGCTGACCCGAGCGGCCTGGGAGGCGCGCGCCGCAGATCCGGCCGAGCACCCGCAGGCGCCCGCCTCACCGGGCCGGTCATCGTCTGACCGGCGGCAGCCGACGGCGTTGCCCCTGGTTGAATCCATGATGCGCGGCATTGCCGACGAAGTCGTCGACTACATGCTGTTCGTCGACGAGGCTCCGCTGCCAGATGCCGTCAGCGGTCCGTCTGGGTTCAGTGAGCGGCAGGCTGCAAGCGGACCTCGCGACCGTCAGGGGCGATCGCTGTACGAACTCGACCTGAACAAGCGCCTGATGAAGTATCCCTGCAGCTACCTCATTTACTCACCGGCATTCGACGCGCTTCCGCCGCTGGCGAAGGCGCCGATCTACCGTCGGATGTGGGACGTGCTGTCCGG
>JBEBGB010000903.1:0-2088 GCA_040081675.1 Vicinamibacterales bacterium | reverse complement strand
GGCCGGATGTTCTGATTCACGCGGAACAGATTCGTCGGGTCGTACTTGCTCTTGACCAGTGCCAGCCGTGAATAGTTCTCACGGAATGACGCCTCGACGCGTTCCTGTCCTTCGTCCATCATGAAATTGACGTAGGCGCCACCAGCTGAATATGCATGCACGGCGTCGAAGTAGCCCTTGCACCAATCCGTGATTACCTGCTTGTTGGCCGGGTCCGGATCGACCCCGACGATCACGACCGCAAAGTTGGCGTCCCGGTAGCTGAACGCGGTGTCGCCCTTCCCCACCCTGTGCGCGGCTCCATCGATGGGATAGATGTGCACCTGCGACGGGCCCGCCGGCATCGACTGCGCCTGCGCCAGGTGCGCCGCGACCGCCTCGGATGAAAATTCCTTCACGAAGTCGGCGCGCCAGTACCACTGCATGCCCTTCGGCAGCAGCGGATCGAAGAGGCCCTGCAGCACGGGAAACGGCATCGGCCCGACGTGGTCGAGGAGCGGCGTGCCCACCGAACGCATCTGCAGCGTCAATCTGTCCGCTCGTTCGGGCGCCGCCGTCGAACACCAGATGACCGCGCACACTTTCCGGCCGTGCAGCGCTTCGGGGAACAGCGGCACTGCCGGCACGGTGAGGAACGCCAGGAATCCGCTCACGTCGTCGGGTGCCTGGAGCATGAACTCCTGATAGGCCTTCATCACGATGGGCGTTTGCTCGAGCGGCCAGAAGGTCGGCCCGGCGCTGACCATGCTGAGCGGATGCAGCCGGAACAGGAATGAGGTCACGACGCCGAAATTGCCCCCGCCGCCACGCACCGCCCAGAAAAGGTCGGCGTTCTGCTTCTCGTTCGCGGTGACAAACCGACCATCGGCAAGCACGACATCAACTTCCAGCAGGTTGTCGATGGCGAGGCCGAACGGCCTGGTCAGGTGGCCGATTCCGCCGCCCAGGGTCAAGCCTGCCACTCCGGTGGACGATACTGTTCCGCCGGGTGTGGCCATCCCGAAGGCGTGCGTGGCGTGGTCCATGTCGCCGCCTGTGCACCCGGCCTGCACGCGCACGGTGCGCGCGGTGGGATCCACGCGAATGCCCTTCATGAGCGACAGATCGATCACGAGCCCGTCGTCACACGTGCCAAGACCGCCGCCGTTGTGCCCGCCGCCGCGGATGGCGGTGAGAATGTTGTTCGTCCGCGCGTAGTTCACGGCTGCGATCACATCCGCCACATCGACGCACCGCACGATGATGGCCGGGCGCTTGTCGATCATCGCGTTGTAGACCTGACGAGCCTGCTCGTAGGCCGAATCGTCTGGCTGGATGACGGGGCCGCGAACGCTGGACCGCAACTGCGCTACTGACATAGCTGACATGAACGTGCTCCTTTTCCGAATGAGTCCGATTGAGCGGGCCCAACTGTGCCGAGCCCGCCACGCGAAGATGACTTGCCTTCTGGTGGCGAAGTTGTCAGTCCTGAGTTTTGAGACACGGTCGACTGACGACTCACAACTCATTACTCAGAACTGAACAGTGCTCATCGACTGGTTTGCCGCTTCTGCGGGTCGTCGCCGGCGTTGACGTAGAAGATGTCGAACGGACCCTCGAGGCTGATCTGCACGATGGTCGGCGTAGCCGTCCACGCGAAGTGGCGCATGTTCGCCGGGAGCGATGCGAAGCCGCCCGGCCGGAGCGTCTGGCTGGCCTTGCGGTCCAACTTGTCACCCATGCCGACGTTCAGCGCCCCCGACAACACGGTCACGCGCTCGGTCATGCTGTGCCAGTGCGCCGGGATGTCGTAGTTCGCGGGAAACCTGAGGCGCAGCGTGACCGCGCCCTTTTCCGATGGGTTGCCCTCGAGCACGGTGATCTCCGCACCAGCGGGCAAGAACGGCGGCGCCGGACCCCACTGAACCTGGTCCGCGGGCACCACCGTGTGAGTGGACTGGGCAACGACCGGCGAGACCGTCACGGTCATGCCGAGTGCAAGCGACGAGAGAGAGACCGTTGCAAGACGTCTGATGTTCATAAGCGTTCCTCCTGTGACAGAGAGCCTATGAGGCCGAGCGTTCGCGAAGCGTTCGTGGGAACGTTCGC
>JBEBGB010000207.1:0-8191 GCA_040081675.1 Vicinamibacterales bacterium | reverse complement strand
CGGTTCACCTTGACGACGAAGGCCCGATTCTTCAGACCCTGGGTCGTGCTCGCCGTGACAAATCGCCCCGCAGTCGTATCGCGCTCGTCGGTGTACACGACGAACAGCTCGCTGCCCGGGCGATACTCCCAGCGGAAGCGCAGGTTGCTGCTGAACGTGCGATCAGCCGTGCTGTACTGCAGCAGCGCGCTCGCGAACATCAGCGGCGAGAATCCGTAGTCGACGCGTGCCCGCGCCAGCTTCGTCGTGAACACTCCGGTCGGCAGCTCGATTCGGCTGATCTGATAAGTCGGCTCGACCGACAGCTGCGGCAGGACCGAGATGCGTCCGGGCGCGAGCCCCGCCGACCCGAACGTGATCGACCGGATAGTGCCGTTGTAGTACTCGCCCACCTGGACCCCGATGCTCCCCGACGTCCTACGCTGGGCGCCGAAGCCGTAGGACGCCTGCAGATCGGTGAACGTGTAACCGCCGCGCGGCACCGTCAGGTCGGAGCCGGGAATCGTGAATGGTTGAAGCAGCAGTTCGTGGTCGCGGGTCACTTCCGCCGAGATCTGATCGCTGTTCTCGAACTCGGTGCCGAAGTGGACGTTCTGCACGCTCGCCTCGACGCTGCCGGCGCCGTTGACGATGTACTCGCCGCTGCCGTCCCAGGTGAACTTCCGGACGCGCTTCATGTTCCTGGGACGTGGGCTGAACCGGAGCTGACCGAACGAACGCTGGAAATCGACGCGGCGCACGAAGCCGACTTCCGGATTGAAGTTCCGCCCCACGTCGAGGAACTCCGCGCGGGCGCCGTAGCGGTCGGCGCTGTAGTCGACACGACCCTGGTAGCTCTGATCGTCCCCTTCGCGTCCCTCCGTTTGCGTCCGCGCCCAGTAGCCGCCCGTGCTCAGGTTCTGAAAAAAGGAGAACGCGCCGTCGAGGCCATAGCCCTGGTTGGATCCGGTTCCGGTGTTCGACAGCGACCGGTTGGTCAACATGCCGCCGATGGCACTGCGCCGGAGGACGTCACGCTTGACGCGGACCACCGTGAAGTTGGTGGGCTCGGTTCCCGACACGCTCTCGTCGCCGGCCTGGATGTTCATGACGCCGACGCCGTAGCGGCCGATCTTGCCCGTCAGCCGGCTGCCGAAATCGATCGGGATGATGCGACTCCGGTTGAGGCCGATCCGCCGGCTGTAGAAAAGATAGGGCGTATCTGTGGCGGTGGCGCCCTGCTGGGCGCCCGCGCCGCCGCGGGCGAAGTCGAAGATGCCGCGCCCTTCGAGGAAGAAGTCGCGTTTCTCTGGAAAGAACAGGCTGAATCGCGTGAGGTTGATCTGCTGTTCGTCGATCTCGACCTGTGCGAAGTCCGTGTTCACGGTGAAGTCGGCGGTCAGGTTCGGCGTCACACTGTACTTCACGTCGCCGCCGACGTCGCCGCCCAACTCGTTCACGAGTGGCGGCTTTCGCACGCGATCGGTCGTCAACCGTGAAATGCCGTATGGCTTGAGCTCCAACCCTTTGCCCGTCGCCGGCAGATCGAGCCCGACGAGCGTACCGCCGGTGGAGATCCGGTTGAATGCCTGCGGGCCCGCCAGAATCTGCGGCACCGGCGTCAGGTAGGCCCACTCGTTCTTGCGGCGCACGGCCCGACGCAGCTGGATGCCCCATACCTGATTGGTGCCGGTTCGATACCGGAGCGACTTGAACGGAATGGCCATTTCGACGGTCCAGCCGCCGTCGAAGCGGCCGGTCTTCGCTTCCCAGACCGGATTCCAGTCCGTGTTCGACGCGCCCTCGTCGATGACCGAGTAGTCCGCTCGAGCACCCAGCGGGTTCGTGTAGAAGAGAAACCCGCTCCGGCGGTCGTAGAACGTGTCGAACATCACGCCGATCTGATCGTTCTGCCGGAGCTGATTCGTGTCACGCCTGAGTTCGTTGGCAATCCACTTGTCCGCGGGCTCAGAGTCCCAGCAGCGGCAGGACACATAGATGTTGCGGTCGTCGTAGGTGACCCAGACCTCGGTCGTCTCGGTCTGTTCCTGCAGGTAGTGAGGGACCACCTGAAGGAAACCGCCGAACGACTTCTCTCTGGCGTAGACCTCTTCGTCGAGCCGGCCGTCCACTTTCAACGGCGTGATCAGCTTGATCGCACGGATGGTCACGAGCCCGGCGGCATTACGGGTTATCACTTCCGGTGCGACCGGCGGTGGCGGGTCGATCGCGGCTGGCTGCGCGGCGGCGTTGACGGCGCACAGACAGCAGACGAGCACGAAGGCGGCACAAACGACTGGCATCGACCAGAGTGTAGCTGAGTGGAATCGGACTGGGCTGAACGTGCCAGTTTCCCCACAACTCTTGAACCCTTTCGGACTAATTCACCGACGACAGTATCGTCCCTCCTGGTCCCAGGCGTCGGCGACCGTCTTTGTTTGCATCACGCGCTAATTCGCGACGTGGCATCCGCGCGAGGCTGCCCCAGCGCTTACGGGGAGTCGAATCGGGCCAGCCGCGACACTTGCTCGCTTGGCCAGCCCGATGCTTCCGATCTTTCGACCGTACTACCGATCGTGGTCATCAGGTGTCGCCAACAGCACGACGTTGCTCCCATCGAACATGTCCGCCTGGAACGCGACTTGGCCGCGGTCATTGATCGCGGTGTAGCCGAGGGGGTAGTCAAGAGGCCCGTAGGCCGTCGGCGACAGCGAACGGATGACGCCCAGTCCATGGATGACCGTTCCTGTGCGAACAATCAGACTCACCTTGCCCTTCGACCACAGGTACAAGCCATTGTCATGTTGGCCGTCCGTTGTCGTATCGAGGGCTGCGTCGAAGACAACGTCACGAGCATTGTTCAGATCGAAGTTACGCGGCACATAGCTGGCACGAAGCACTCGCCCGCCACCGGGCATACGGTCTCCTGGCCGCGCGACCGGCACGGTCACACCGTTTCGGTAGAGGAAGAGCGCCAGCTTGTCGCCGCCGGCCGGCGCCGGCGTCAGGTCCGCCCCAAACAGGATGTCGCCGCTGTTGTTGATGACGGGGCCGAACGCCACACGGTACGTGCCCCCACCTGGTGCCGGCCGCCCCTGATGCGCAATCGATCTGATCCTGCCGTCATGCTCTTTGACGTAGACACTGGTGCCGCAGAAGATGAAGCTCGCTCCCTGCCCTCCCACGTCGATGCACTCGTCACCTCGAATGTGACCTCCGAACGCGACATCGCCCCTGTCGTTGATCCAGGGCTCCTCGGCATAGTCGAAGGTGCCGCCGCCGGGCGCATCATCGCCAGGACTTGCCACCTTCGTGATCCGGCCCCGGCGATCGCTCACGAAGACACCCTGTCCGAGCCCGAGGTCGCGCGCCATTGAGCCGGGGTTGCCTCGGTCGGTGTCCACGACGCCTGCAAAGGCGACATCACCGTCTTCATTCAGGGTGGCGTGGAATCCGGCACCCTCGAACGTGGTGCCGACTGGCGCGTGGGTGACGTGCGGAACGACCACCGCCTTCAAAGACTCGCCTGACAGCCGCCGGTAGATACCCGCCCCAAACTGCCAGGGTCGAGCCGGTTGTGGAACCGGGTCGCGGCCAAAGGAAAAGGCGACCTCGCCCGAGTCATTCAATCCAATCGAGCCGAACAACCCGAAGCCACCGAACACTCCTCCGCCTGGCGCCAGACGGCCGAACCGCGTGATGGCCACCGGGCGTCCGCGGCCCGCAATGTAGACTCCCTCCTCGAAGGCTCCTCCTGGGAACGTGACACCATCCAGCGCGACGTCGCCCTTGTTGTTCACGGCAGGCGGAAAGAGCAGACCGAAGGTCCCACCTTCGGGGCCGGGCGCACTGTCGCCAACGGCGATGACCCGGGTGAAACGCCAGGACGACGACTGCGCCATCGCCGGCGAGCTTCCACCCAACAGGCCTGCAACCAGGAGTACCTCGAGTCCGTGCCTAGCTGCAAGACGAACGTGCGGTGTGAGAGCAGTCATGATTTCCTCCTTGGTCTCGTCAGCCTTTGCCGCGACGCGTTGATCCTTCGCGGCGTCGTGTCACTGCACCCGCTGCGCGACACCGAAAATGGCACCGGAATCCACGCCCGGCAACGCCGAGCCCTGCAGGAACAACGTATCGCCATCGTTGACAGCGGTGAACACGAAGCTCACGTGGTTGCCGAGAGAGTCCAGATAGGTGCCAGTGCCACGACAATTGCGGCCCAGCGTGAAGGTGCCTGCGAGGCGGCGAGGCACCATTTGTCCCATCAGGCTCATCGTGTCGCTGCCGGTGATGGTTCCCGTGTTGTCGTCAGGGTGGTGGAGCGACTGCCTGATCAGGCCGGCCACCGCCACGTTCGGCACTCCGGGAAGGCTGCCTTCGAGCCGGTAGCCGTAGGCTCCGACCACCATGTCGGCCTCGCAACGTGGCGCTCTGCCAGCCTTGGAGATGCGACGGCTGATGCCCTGCAGGACGACTCCCTGGTTCGTATTCAGCAGTTCGATTTGATTGCCGTCGTCGGTGAGGATGAAGTTGTACTCGACATCCACCGGCAGGAGCGACGGCGCGGGGAATTTGCCAGAACCAGTGCAGTCACGGTTCGTGCGGAAGGTTCCGCCGGTGCTGCGCAGAGGGAAGCTGGCATTTCCGACCACCAGCTCCACGTCGGCATCCATCGTGCCGTCCGGGTGGTGCGTGAAGAGGCCGTTGACGAGGAACGGGCCAACGCCAACGATGACGCCGTTCATGCGATATCCGAATGTGCCCGCTGCGCTTGCGTTCGTGCACGGGCGCGAGTGACTCGCTGACCATTTCTCGTCCCGGTCTCCGTCCTGGGCCGCTGCTGCAGCGACGTTCAGGGAGACCGAGAGCGCCAGCGCGCCGGAGACTGCTGCAAGACGACGTGTCCTCGTGTGCATGGGATGACTCCTGATTCCATGAGCCCAAGTTGGTGGGTGGCGGTGGCATCACTGCCGTTCACTGAAAGAAGCGCTTTTCCGGGCAGAAACGGCTCACTCTTTTTCTGCCTGACGGCCGCTCGCGTGCAGTGAGGGTCAACGCGCACCAGAACGAGCGCGCGTGCTCGGATAAGACCCCTGTCGTCAGCCCTGCGGAAGGGGCGAGGGTGTCTTTCAGTCTTGTGTAGCGTCGTGCCTGGTGCCCCTTACAAAGAGCGCATCTGTTTGTAGAGCCACGCGCGGGCAGTCGTCCAGTATCGCTTCACCGTGGCGGGAGAGATCTGAAGCGTTTCCGCCGTTTCCTCGACGGACATCCCTCCAAAGAACCTCAATTCGACCACGTGAGCATAGGTGGGGCTCAATTCAGCCAGTCGTGTCAGCGCCTCGTCCAGCGCCACGAGATCCAAGTCGGGTTTCATCGACACCGGCGTATCGTCGCCAAGTCTCACTGTAGGAACTCTGCCTCCGCGCTTGATCCGGTTCTTCGCTCGCGCATGATCAACGAGCGTGTGGCGCATCAAGCCGGCCGCGAGGGCCAGGAACTGCGTACGATTCAGACAACTGGCCCGTGAGACGTCTATCAGGCGAAGGTAGGCTTCGTGCACGAGCGCGGTCGGTTGCAGTGGATGCCCAGACGACTCCATCCGCATGAAACGGCGCGCGATCCGTCTGAGTTCGCCGTACATGAGGGGCATCAGATCGTCGAGAGCCGCCTGGTCTCCGGCGCCCCAGGCCTGAAGCAGTGTCGTCACGTCGGCATCAACGCCTCGAGTGGCCTGCGGCATCGCATCCCCCGGTCAGTGCACGGTCTTTCGATCTGGCGGGACAGACCCTGGGGCGCGTGCAGCGCCCGCATCGCTCGACCGCGGGACTGCGCGAAGCGCGTGCGCTGCGCGCGCGAGATCCGCGCTGGCATGCGGTTCGTCACACTGCCAGAGCCACGAGAAATCGAACTCGGACCTGGCGGTGATCCGCCGACACGCCTCTTCATAGGGAGCAGCATCGCAATCGGAACAGGCGAGGCCAGCGAGGGCGCGGACGAGGAGCCATCCTCCAGCCAGGGTACGCGGACGGCCTTTCAGGTGGGCGATGGCCTGGTTGAACGCGGCGCGGGCCGCGGCCGAATCCGATCGATCGAGCGAGACGGCGCCAAGGACCACCAATGTGTACAGGCGAAACGAGTCGCGGTACATGTGGTCCGAGTGCTCGATCAATTCAAGACTGTCCAGACAGAGAGCCCGCGCCTCGTCCAGTTGCCCGGCGCGCCGCTGACATTCGGCCATGAATCCGCCAACGTCAGGGAAGGGGCGGGCGCCAGGCAGGGTGTTGACGTGGCGCACACGCTCGTAGGCCGAGAGCGCCTCGTGAAGATGCCCGAGGTCCAGATGGAGCGAACCCAGACCGTACCAGGTGGACGCCACGTTGGGCTCCAGTTCAACCGCTCGCGTCGCCAATACCAGCGCCTCGTCGGACCTGCCGAGCAGATGCGCGCCGACAGTGCCGAAATAGAAACCCCAGACTGACGACGCGTCGAGTTCCCTCGCACGCCGCCATTCCGCATCGGCCTCCGCCGTTCGATCCAAGCGAAACATGGCGTAGCCCAGCCAGGCGTGTGCCTCGCCGCTCGTCGAATCGACATCGATCGCGCGCTGCGCATACGTCACGGCGCGGACGAGCGTGGTGGAGTCGGTCGTGTAGGTAAACCGCAGTGCATGGGCGCTCGCCAGGCCGATGAGTGCCGGCGCACAGCGCGAGTCCAACTCGATGGCCTTCTCGAAACACTCCAGGCCCTGATCCATCGTGCCCTTTTCGAGCTTGTTGAACAGGCGCTGGCCCCGTGCGTAGTCGGGAGTCGCGAGTGTGCCCGGCAGCACAGGCATCGACTCGCCAGAACTGATGGCGATGACCTCGCGAAGCATGGCTGCGGCGGTCGGATATCGTGCGTCTGGCTTGCGCGACAGCGCGCGCATGGCGATCATCGCAAGCTCCGTCTGAAGGCCGGGCACGGCCATTGGAGGCGGTGCCTTCGACAACACGGCTGCCAGGCGGGCAAGGGCTGTCACTCCCCCGAAGGCGGGCAGGCCGGTCAGCATCTCATACAGCACCGCGCCGACCTGAAAGATGTCCGAGCGGGCGTCGAGCGCTTCGCCGAGGATCTGTTCGGGAGACATGTACCCGATCGTTCCGGCAATCACCTCCGGCACGCTGATGTCGCGCACCGCACCATCAGGACTCGAGGCCAGGAGATGCTTGGCGAGCCCGAAATCCAGCAGCTTCGCGGACCTGGGCCCGGTCACGATGATGTTCGCGGGCTTGATGTCGCAGTGGAGGATGTCGACGGAGTGAGCATGTACGAGCGCTTCGAGGAGACAGTGGGCGATGGCCACCGCCTGTTCCACGGGAATCGCACCGGCCTCGATCCGCTCGCGCAGCGTGCGTCCTTCAACCAGTTCCATGGCGATGAACGCCATCGAACCGGATTCGCCTGATTCGAAATAGGTGGCCACCGCTGGATGCTGCAGTCGCGCGCACGCGTCCGCTTCTCGAAGTAGCGCAGCCCGAAGCGCTGGCGAGAAGGCTGTCGGAAGCACCTTGATTGCGACGGGTCGGCCGAGCGCCAGATCGTGGGCGCGATACACAACACCCATACCTCCGGCGCCGAGCCGTTCATCCAATCGATAGTGGGACACCACGTGGCCCGCGAGATCGACCTCCGGGAGACGCTGAGGCCGCTCGTCGAGTGCGTAGTCGGCACTCAGCGCGGCGGTGATGACGGCAGAATCGAGAAAGCTCCCGGCCTCGGCGTTCGCCGAGAGCAAGTCCGAAACGTCCGCAACCAGGGATGAGTCGTCGCCGCAGGCTTCGGCGACGAAGCTGTCGCGATGTGAGACCGGGCGCTCCAGCGCCGACTCAAAGATCTCGCGCATGCGCCGCCAACGAACGGGTTCGACGTTCATCGCAGTCGCCCCCTGGAATCGATCCGCGGCGTGCCAGGTCCACTTCTCACACCCGTCGTCAACGCCTCACGGCGGGGGTCGGCGCGGACCGGAATCGCTCCTCCGCTCAATTCGCCGTTACTGGAAGTCTGGGCGGGGAGTCTAGCGGGGCTTCGCCTCGCTAGAGCCACTCTCTTGTCTGCCGTCGATTGCGTCGACGGCAGACCCGAGCATCGAATGCAGGAACTGGTCCAGGTTCGTCTGCGTCACGCCGAACACGCGCGTCGTCTCCGTCATCGGTATGACCGAGTCGTACAACTC
>JBEBGB010000902.1:0-2091 GCA_040081675.1 Vicinamibacterales bacterium | reverse complement strand
GCCTGCACTGACGGCGAGCGTGCAGGAGAGTCTCGTAGCGGAGGCCGAGTCCCAACTCCAGGCGCTGGTTACCAGCGAGGATCGCACGCGGTTACATGCGGTCGAGGTCGTGCAGACGGCCGCCGCCCCGGCAGAAGCGCTCATCGAGTACGCCGTGGCGACCGCGATCGACATCATCGTGGTCGGCACGCGCGGACGAAGCGGAATACCGCGCGTGTTGCTTGGCAGTGTTGCCGAGCGCGTCGTCCGACTGGCGCCGTGCCCGGTTTTGACCGTTCATGCCGACGAGCCAGATTTCGTCGCACCCGACCCGCTCGTGCGCGTGCTGAGTCGCTGAGGCCGTTTCGTTCCAACCGTTATCGCAGATCGCGATAGGGCGCGAAGTCCTGCCAGACCTGCTGAACCACTTTGGGGTCGACGACTCGCGTTTCGCCCTTCTCGGGCTGCTTCTCTGAATACAGCACGAGCGTGACGCTGGCGCAGTGTGGTCCGATCGCGGCTGGGTCGAACACATACAGACCTTCGTAGATCGCCTCCGCCTCCGTTCCCCCACCGCGCGTGCGAACTTCGGCGAGACTTTGGTCCGCCTCCGACACACGTTGTTCGAGTCTGAACGGGTGGATCGGCGCGACCTCGGCGCCCCCGCATGAGAGGCGCATGCGCGAAAACCCCGGCTTGAAGTGCTTCATCGCGGGCAGGGATACACCCTGCGTATAGGCAGCGCCCCTGGCCACCGTTGTCCAGAAGCCTTCGACCAGCCTCGGCGTGACGCGGACCAGCAGTACCGGCGGAACATCCGCGACGTAGGAGGACCAGTTGGCGAAGTCGGACAGTGCGCGAAGCGACGGCTGCTTCGCGTCCAGCACACTGCCGCTTCCACCACGCGCACGCGACTCTTCGGGTTTCTGCTGTGCGGCGTAGATCATGACGGGCGTCAGGAACGCGACGTCGAAGTCCGACGCTGACATCACGTATGCGCCGGAGCTGCCGGAGCGACGCTTGGCCTCCTCCTTCAGCGTATCCGCCGGAAATGGCCGAAGCGGCTCGAGAGGAAGGTGCACCCCACTTGGCGGAGCGGAGTCCTTCGTCTTCGTTTCCGCAGATGCGAAGACGCTGCACAAATCGTCGAGGCTGACCACGCGAACCTGTTCCTGCAGCCTGCCGTTTTCCTCATTGACGCCAGAGGTGAGCCCTGTGAGGGCTCCGTTGGCGGCGAAGACCGGTCCGCCGACGCTACCGTTTGCAAGGATGAAGTCGGACATGGTGATGCCGGAGTCGACGCGGCTCACGTTGCCAGATATCAGTCCCTTCGGCTCGCGGAAGGGAACGCCGATGGTCAGAACGGCCTGTCCGTCCACGAGAGGTGAGCGCTCTGTGGGTGCGCACCGCATCGGCACGGATCGCAGCGACGCAACAGCCTTCGGATCGACCCAGATGACGGCGATATCGCGCGCCGAGTCCGCCACGAGGACGCGTCCCGGCACCTTGACCGCGGCCGCGAGTTGCACCTCGATCGTCGTCGCGTTGCCGATGCTGCGTTGACTTGTCGCGATGAGTCCCCGCGCGTCGACCAGAAATCCCGACGAACGCGCGAGCGGCGTCCAGAGCGCAATCACGCTGTCCAGCCACGCGCTCACAAGCACCGACGGGTCGGTCTCGAGCGCTGCGGCGGTCGACGATCCTGTCGAGCCGACTGGCTCGATGTCTGCGTTGCTGGTGGTCAACTCGAGCACGCCGTCGCGGCCCGCGACGATGTCCACGGTCTGCGTCCATTGGTACGACTTGCGCTCGAGCGCAACCGGCCGGTCCGACTCCACGGTGTAGGTTCCCGGGCGTAGCCTCACGTCGGCCGTGCCGTCCATCGCGGTGATGATGCGCCGCGGTGCGGTGGTCGGCGGATTGTCGCTAATCAGCAACGCATGGTGCGGAACCGGTGTCCGGCGTTGTTCGGCGTCGAGCAGTACGACGTTGATGTGCAGGATGCTGAGCGTCTGGCCGAAGACTGCACCCGGGACGACAAGCAAGACCGTCGTGAGGATGAGCGCGCGGAGCATACAGCCATTGTCACGCGCCGACGGATTGGCCAGGACT